>CAYLTY010000030.1:0-53495 GCA_964386705.1 uncultured Planctomycetaceae bacterium | reverse complement strand
AGTCGAAGGACTATCTCATCGAAACCCGACTGGTGAACCTCTTGCACGATTTTGGCTGCAAGTCGCTCGAAGAACTGTTGCGCAAAGTCGAGAGCTCCAACGGGCCAGAGCGCAACGCGTTCATCGACGCAGTGACGACGCGCGAAACCTTGTTCTTTCGCGACGAGTCGCCCTACATCGCACTCGAACACAAAGCCTTGCCGGAGATCATCGACGCCAAGGCGAAGTCGCCCTACGCCCGCCGTCTGCGCTTGTGGTCGGCTGCGGCCAGTACTGGTCAGGAAGCCTACAGCATGGTCATGACGCTGATGGAGATGCTGCCGGACTTCGACCGTTGGGACGTGCAGGTGACGGCGACTGATATTTCGGACGCCGCGCTCAGCACTGCCAGCCGCGGGATTTATACGGACTTCGAAGTCGGCCGTGGCATGCGGCAGGACTTGCTGAACCGCTACTTCAACCGGGTGAGTGGTGGCTGGCAGGTGAAGGACGAGGTACGCAGCGTTGTTACCTTCCAGAAGGCAAACTTGCTGCAGCCGTTCGTGAACCTCGGCCCGTTTGACATCATCTTCTGCCGCTATGTTGCCATCTACTTTGATGTGCTCACGCGGCGCGATCTTTTTGAACGCATCTCACGAGTGCTCACGTCCGACGGCGCGATCTTCGTTGGTGCATCGGAGAACCTCTCGGACTTCGGCCCCAAGTGGTTGCCGCAGTTCCATTGTCGAGCCGTCTACTATCAACCTAACCAACCGCGTGCGGCAATCTCTCTGCAGCCGAAGCATCCATTGGCGGGGGCGACTTCGGCTTCGCCAGCCGCGCCGCGTTTTGGACTGGCAACGGCAGGGCGATAGCCGTTCGAGATCCGGCAACTATTTCAGCGGCTTGCCTTCAATCGGCTTGCCGTTGGTGGTCAGCACCTGGATCTCATGAGCGCGATGTTTGCCGGTGTATTTCCAGACCAATTTCTTGTCGCGTGTCACTTCAAACACCTTGATGTCGCCGCGGCTGCCGTAGCTGGCAATCACCGTATTGCCGTTTGGCAGCCGCTGGCCCCCGCACGGATCGGCAAACGGCTTCTCCGCGAAGTCGTCGTTCGAGACTTGCCAGACAACCTTGCCTGTGGAATCGAACTCGACGGTTTTGTTGCCGTGAGTCAGGTTCACCAGCGTGTTGCCGTTCTCCAGACGAATCGCCGTGAAGGGCCAGTTCTCCGCCTTGCGACCGCCGAGACTTTCCAGATCGGTTTTGATTTCGCTCAGCACTTTGCCTTCCGCCGAGTACTCCTTCACTTTGAAGGCGAGCAGGTGCGGGACCAGATAAGTTCCCGATGGCAGCTTGCGAGCCATCCGCGTCTGCATGTGAGCGTTGTCGGTTTCCGGCTGCAGAGGGAATTCGAGCTTGATCTGTCCTTGAGGATCAACTTCGAGCAGCCGTGGTTTTCGACCGAGTTCCGTGACCAGCGTGTTGCCTGAGTCCAGTCGCTCAATCGTGCCGAGTTCGTTGCTCTCCGGCGATTTCTTGTACGACCAGACCACCTTCTTGTCGCGCTGGAACTCTTTGGCTTCGTCGGTCCAGGCAATCAGGATGTTGCCATTCGGAAGGACATACCCATCACGTGCCGCTGCTTTGCCCGAGTCCCATTCTTCTTTGCCGTCTTCATCAATGATGCCTGTAAAACTCGGCCCGGCGATGAAGAATGAATGGCGGATCTCTTCAGCTTGAACCGCATTAACGACAGTGATCAGACAGGCTGCGACTGACAGTGTGATGGCCTTCACGGAGCGCTCCTCAATGTGAACTGGACGTGGCATCGCGGTCTCAACGTATCAAGCGGCATGCTAGCGATCGCTGGCGCCTTTCGCCCGGCGACCGGGGGCGTTCTGTGTTCTCTGCGTTCTTTCGCCGAGCGAAGACAATGATGAAAGGCCTTGCTGTCTTCGCGGCGAACGGTTTGTTTCCCGCGTGGTCCTTGGACCGGTTGTGCGTGGCTGGCTATCGTCTCACCTTGCGAGGAGTTCGAGCTTGTTGTCGCTCGGAGCATCTGTGTTTCAAACGAGGCCAAACTCATGCAGCAGCCAACCACGCCCAAGAATCAAACGTCGCGTCGTGACTTCCTGAAGACCTCTGCCATCTTCGCTGGAGTCAGCGCGACGATGCCGGTCTTTGAATGGAGTCCCAAGGCATTTGCGAATCAGGAAGCCAACGCTCGGCCGCGCATCGGCTGCATTGGTGTCGGCAGCATGGGGGCAGGGGATGCTCAAGGCCATGCCGGCTTTGGTGACATTCTGGCCGTGTGCGACGTCGATGCACCACGCGCCGAACAGGCTCGCAACAACGACAAGATCGGCAAGGGTAAGGCCGACGCCTACACCGACTACCGCAAAGTTCTCGAACGCAACGACATTGATGTTGTTAGCGTCGTCACTCCCGATCACTGGCACGTGAAGATTGCCATTGAAGCCCTGCAGGCCGGCAAGCACGTCTTCTGCCAGAAGCCGCTGACGTTGACCCTCGAAGAGAATCAGCTGATTCGCGCGGCGTGTCGCAAGTTCAAGGACAAGACCTTCTTCGTCGGTACTCAGCAGCGCAGCGATAAAGATCGTTTCCTGCGAGCCATCAACCTGGTGCAGAAGGGTTTGCTGGGCGACATCAAGACGATCACCGTCGGCATCAATGGAGGCGACAAGGGTGGTCCGTTCATGAAGTCTGAGCCGCCAGCGAGTCTCGATTGGGACTTCTGGCTGGGACAGGCCCCAAAAGTGGACTACATCAAGGAACGCTGCCACTACCAGTTCCGCTGGTGGTACGAATACTCGGGCGGCAAGTTCACCGACTGGGGTGCTCACCACGTCGACATCGCGACCTGGGCCATCGGCATGGATAAGGACGGCATGGGGCCCATCGAAATCGATGGCACCGATGCCAAACATCCCTGCGAATACAAGGACGGCTACGCGACGCAGGATGACTACTACAACACCGCTCACGATTACGCCGTGAAGTGCAAGTACGAAAACGGCATTGAGATGATCGTGACCAGCCGCGGCGACAACGGCATCCTGTTCGAAGGCACCAAGGGCCGCATCTTTGTGAATCGCGGCAAGATCACCGGCCAGCCGATCGACGAAAAATGGGACGAAGGCAAGTTCGGTCCTGAAGACTTGGCCGCCTTGTATAAGGGCAAACCGTTCGAAGGCCACAAAAACAACTTTTTCCGTTGTATTGCGGAAGGTGGTTTGCCGGTGTCTGACGTGTTCACGCACACTCAAGCGATGGCAACTTGCCACTTGAGCGCCATCGCCGGTCGCTTTAATCGCGTCATCAAGTGGGATCCGAAAGCCGAAAAGATCGTTGGCGACGAGCAAGCGGCGAAGCTGTTCGCTCGCGAACAACGCAAGGGGTTTGAGATCCCGCACGTGTCGTAGTTGAAGTCTGATAGCCTGTCGCGCTAGGCAGTGCGAAGCGCGACAGGTTTGTCCGGTGTTTTGCTGCCAGAACTCAGAGGCTACTCATGAAGCGAACTGTTGGTTGGCTGATCGTCGCGGTGTTGCTGGCTGGTTGGAATCAGATGAGTTCAGCGGAGAACTGGCCCGGTTGGCGCGGTCCGCGCGGCGACGGCTCGATTCAGGATGCGAAAGCGCCGACCCAATGGTCGGACACTGAGAACGTTGCCTGGAAGGTTGAGATGAAGTTTGGCGGCCATTCGTCGCCTGTCATCTTCGGCGATCGAATCTTCATCGTTGGTGCCGACACCGAGGCGAAGAATCGCATGCTGCTCGCGTTCAACCGCAAGACCGGTAAGCAGCTATGGGAGCGGGTTGTCGACAACGCTCCCTTGGAGCGGAAGCACAACCTCAACAGCTGGGCATCGAGTACACCCACCACGGACGGCGAACGGATCTACGTCAGCTTCCTGCACGAAAAAGAAATGCTGGCCGCGGCCTACGATCTCGACGGCAAAGAGCTCTGGAAAGTGCAACCGGGTGTTTTCTCCAGCGTGCACGGCTACTGCAGTTGCCCGGTCCTGTTTGAAGATCTGGTCATCATCAACGGTGACCATGACGGTGAGGCTTACCTGCTGGCCTTGAAACGTTCGACCGGCGAAACCGTCTGGAAGACTGCGCGAGAGAACAAGACTCGCAGTTATTGCACGCCGCTGATTCGAGACGTCGATGGCGTCACTCACATGATGTTGTCAGGGAGCAAGAGCCTTGCCAGCTTTGACCCACGTAGTGGCAAGCGGCATTGGGTGATTGATGGTCCGACTGAGCAATTCGTCGCCTCGCCCGTTTTCCATGACGGTCTGTTCTTCATCACCGGTGGATTTCCCGACAAGCACATCATGGCGATTGATCCGCGCGGCACCGGCAACCTGACGAAGAGTGAAAACATCAAGTGGCACGTGCAGCGCAATGGTGTGTCGTACGTGCCGTCTCCTGTGGCGACGAACGGCCTGTTCTTCATTGTGTCCGACGAAGGCGTTGGCACGTGCCGCGATGCCAGGACCGGGGACGTCTGCTGGCAGAAGCGAATTGGACGTCACAACAGCGCGTCCTTGCTGGCTGGCAATGGACTTGTCTATTTCCTCGACGATGATGGTGTCATGCGAGTGGTCAAGGCGGAACGCGAGTACGACCTCGTGGCCGAGAACCGTTTGAACGAGCCGACCTTTGCGTCGCCCGCCGTCAGTCAGTCGCAGTTTTTCATTCGCGGCGACAAGCACCTCTTCTGCATCGGTCAGCCCGATCATCAGACTGCGGCAAAGTAGGTTTTGGATCTCACGCTTAAGGTCACGCAATCCGATGAAGACTCTTCTGACATGGCTGGTGCTGGCATTCGCGGATGGTCCCCAGGTTGAGGTCGCCACGCTCAGCGGCCAGCAGAAAGTCGGCGAACTGGTCGCGGTCAACGGCAAGGAATGGAAGCTGCGCACCAGCACGGGTGAAGAGAGCCTGCGAGCTGATGAGATCCTCACCGCGACCTGGCCGACCGCTGCTGCCAAAGTTGAGACCGCGCCGCTGGAACTGAAGCTCGTCGATGGTTCGCGGCTCGGAGTGACGCAGGCCACGCTGGAAGGCGACTGGCTCACCGTGGAATCTACCAGCCTGGGCACGCAGAAACTGGCGCGCACCACGATCGCGAACCTCCGTCTGGGAGCACCGACCGGTCCGATCGAACAGTCTTGGAGCGACCTCACTCAACGTGAGAAGACTCAGGACATGCTGGTCATTCGCAAGAATGACGTGCTCGATTTCGTGGAAGGCGTGGTCGGCAAGATCACGCCCGCCGACGTCCAGATTCTGCTGGATGGCGAAGCCGTCACGGTGAAGCGTGAGAAGGTCTTCGGCGTGGTCGTCTTTCAACGCGGAGCGACGACTCAGAAGCCGATCGGCAGCTTGGAACTGGTTAACGGCGACAAGCTGTTTGCTCGTTCGGTGGCTTTATCCAACGGTGAGTTTCAGGTGAGGTTGCCGACCGGCGGCGAAGCGAAGGTGCCGTTGGCTCAGGTGCGGCGAGTCGACTTCAGCCTCGGCAAGCTGACATGGCTGGGAGATTTGAAGCCGCGTGACATGAAACACGACTTCATTCTGATGGACGGCCTGCCCGAGTACGGTGTCGATCGCAGTTTGCTCGGCGAGCGCCTGCGAGTGGGTGACAAGTTCTTTGATCGCGGCGTGTGGATTCATTCGAAGACGCGGTTGAAGTACCGGCTTGAAGGCGATTACTCCCGCTTTCAGGCGTGGATGGGGATTCAATCGTCGCACACCGGCAATGTGCATGTGGAGTTTCTGGCGGATGGTCAGAAGCTGATGGAAGCCGACGTGCTGGCCGGTGCGAAGGCGCCGCAGCGAGTCGACCTCGATTTGAAGGGCAAGTTCGTGCTGGAAGTCCTGGTCGACTATGGAGACGACGGCGACGATATCGGCGACCATCTGACACTCGGCGATGCCCGGCTCACCAAGTAGCAATCGCGAACCCACAACGCGCTGATCGTTCAACATTCAGAGCCGCCGCGGTCGGTGGCCTCAATCTTTAGTGCAGGAATCTGAAGTCTCATGAAAGCTGTGCAGCTCGAGCGTCCCGAAGCGTTTCGATTCATTGATGTTCCTGAACCCAGCGAGCCCGGTCCGGGAGATGCCGTTGTTCAAGTTCACTCGGTCGGCATCTGTGGCACGGACTACAGCGGCTTTCTCGGCAAGATGCCGTTCTTCAGCTACCCGCGTATTCCGGGTCACGAACTCGGAGTGGAAGTCGTCGCGGTCGGTGCTGGCGTCACCAATGTGAAGGCTGGCGACCGTTGCTCCGTTGAGCCCTACATCAACTGCCAAAAGTGCTACTCCTGTCAGCGCGGCTATACCAATTGCTGTGAGCATCATCAGACGCTGGGTGTGCATTGCGACGGTGGCCTGCGGCGGTTGTTCACCGTGCCAGCTCGCAAACTGCACCTCGCGCCAAAGCTTTCGTTCGCTCAGGGAGCACTCGTTGAAACTCTGGCCATCGGCTGTCACGCGGTGGATCGCGGCAATCCCAAGAGTGGCGAGAACATCCTGGTGATTGGAGCCGGGCCGATCGGTTTGAGCGTCATCGAATTCGCGAAGCTGTCCGGTGCTCGCACCATTGTGATGGACATGAACGACGCCCGGCTGGGTTTCGTGCGCGAACGCATGGGAGTGCCCGACACCATTGCGGCGAAGGGCGACGGTTCCGAACTGGCGCGACTCACAGAACTGACCGACGGCAAACTGTGCGATGTCGTGGTGGATGCCACTGGCAGCAACAAGTCGATGTCCGGTGCTTTGGGTTATTGTGCGTTCGCCGGCCGGTTGGTCTACGTCGGCATCACTCAAGCCGACTTGCAGTTCCCGCACGCGCCGATCATGCACCGTCGGGAGCTCACGCTGCTTGCCAGTCGCAACGCTCTCTCCAAAGATTTTAGTCGCATCATCAGCTTGATCGAAGGCGGCCAGATCGACACCCAGCCCTGGATTACGCACGTTACTCCATTCGACAACATGATCGCCGAGTTCCCCAAGTTCCTCCGTCCTGAGACAGGGGTCATCAAGGCGGTTGTGGACCTCGATCAGTAGTGATATGCATTGAAATCGCTCCCCTCGCCCCTCAGGGGAGAGGGGCTGGGGGTGAGGGGCTACGAAGCCTAGCCTTCGATGCATACGCTCCGCCGAGCTTGAATCGCTGACCTCGTAGTTGGGATGAACTCTGATGAGCCACGTTCTTGCTCTCGACCAAGGAACAACGTCCAGCCGCGCCATCGTCTTCTCCCAGAGTGGACACAGCGTGGCGGTGGCTCAGCAGGAGTTTCCTCAGCTGTTTCCTTCTCCCGGTCATGTGGAACATGACCCCGAGGCCATCTGGAAAAGTCAGCTCGATACCGCCAAGCAGGCGATTGAGCGTGCAAACCTGCAAGCTAGCGACATTCAAGCGATCGGCATCACCAATCAGCGTGAAACCACCATTCTGTGGGATCGCACGACGGGCAAGCCGGTCGCCAACGCTATCGTCTGGCAGAGCCGTATCACCGCGCCGCAGTGTGAACAGCTCAAGCAAGACGGTTTGGAACCGACCTTTCGTGCCAAGACGGGGCTCGTGCTGGACGCCTACTTTTCGGGGACGAAGATTCGCTATCTGTTGGACAACGTGTCCGGCCTGCGCGAGCGGGCTGAACGCGGAGATATCCTGTTCGGGACGGTCGATTCATTTCTGACGTGGCGGCTGTCAGGCGGCCGTCGGCACGTGACGGACTACAGCAACGCCAGTCGCACGCTGTTGTTCAATATCCACACGCTCGACTGGGACGACGAACTGCTCAAAGCGATCGGTGTGCCGCGAGCGATGTTGCCCGAAGTCCGGCCGTCGTCGGAGATCTATACCGAAACCGATCCCGCCGTGTTTGGAGCACGAGTTCCGATCGCCGGCATCGCCGGAGATCAACAGGCCGCGACGTTCGGTCAGGCCTGCTTTGAAGTCGGCCAAGCCAAGAACACCTACGGCACCGGTTGCTTCATGCTGGTCAACACGGGCTCGCAGGCGGTGACTTCGAATCACGGCCTGTTGACGACGATCGGCTGGGGCCTGAACGGTCAGGTGAATTACTGCCTTGAAGGTTCTGTTTTCATTGCCGGCGCTGTCGTGCAATGGCTGCGCGATGGCCTGCGGTTGTTTGATACCGCTGCCGAAGTTGAGCAACTGGCCGCTCAAGTGACTTCAACAGAAGGGGTCTATTTCGTGCCCGCGTTCGTCGGCTTGGGGGCTCCTTACTGGCGTTCCGATGCACGCGGCACAATTGTCGGTATCACCCGCGGCACAACTCGAGCTCACATTGCGCGAGCTGCTCTGGAAGCCATTGCGTATCAAACCCGCGACGTGCTGGAAGCGATGCATCAAGACTCCAAGTGTCCGTTGAACATTCTGCGAGTCGACGGCGGCGCCGCAGCCAACAACCTGTTGATGCAATTTCAGGCAGACCTCTTGGGAGTCACCGTCCAACGCCCGGTCGTTCAAGAGACCACCGCTCTCGGAGCCGCCTACCTCGCCGGCCTCGCCACCGGAGTCTGGCAAAGCCCCGCCGACGTTACCGCCAACTGGCAACTCGCAGCCGAATTCAAACCCCAAGCCCCCACCACCGACATGCAACAGCGCTACACCGACTGGAAACGCGCCGTCGAACGGTCATTGGATTGGGCGTAACTTCACACCGTTGTAGCCGGTCCCCCGACCGAGCCCAACCGCGGACCGAAGGTCTCCAATTCGCAGCCTGATTTCGCTCGGGAGACCTGCGGTCGCGTTGTGTGGCTCGATCGCAAGGCGGCCACGACGAATGTCTCTGGAAACTCGGGCCATCGGCCATGCATGACATCAGCATTGAAATTGGCGGGGAGCGCTTCGAAGGATGTTGGTACATCGTCCTCGGCGACATGGTCGTTTACTACGACGGACAGACCGCCAAAACTCCGCTTAGCAAGGCCAATGTGGCTGATACCCCCTGGAGAATGCTGCGTGAACTTGTTGAGAAGTATTATACAAGGCTGGACTCGATCTCGTTGACGATCCCGCAGGCGGTCCGCCTTTCCGCACGTGAGTTGGTCAACACCGGGTTTCGACTTGGCAACGCCAGGAGGGAAGAAGCTGTGACGGCAAAGTTCGTGATGTCATTTGGCGAATCCGTTGCAGGATCGCTGGTGCATCAGCAACTCTCATGGCTCTGCATTAACGCCGTTTCCCTGATCGTTCCGGCATGGAAGCATCTGTGTGATGGCAATGCCGCCGAGGAAACATTTGAGAGTCTCAGGCGATGGCTTCAAGACCCAACCCAGACGGTGGATTGGTCAAGTGCCGTGCAGCCCGCGGTCGCCCTGCGAGCGGGTATTCGAGTTGGCGACTGTGATACCTGCAGACTGGAACTAATTGCAGACGCAGTCGCCAGCAGCGCACGGTACCTGCAGTCCGCAGATTCTGCAGAAGCAACAGCGACCTTGCTTTCAGCAACCTGGGCTTACGAGGAAGGGTGTCATCCCCAGGATGCACCCGAACGGTTTGAAAAACGGCTGATACACGAGGTCCTGCCAGCCGCAATCGAATGCCAACCACTTCCCTAGCACTGTTGTGGCCGGTCTCCAGACCAAGCCACAGTTCGGGGGCCCAAGGTCTCCAATTCACAGCGAGATTTCTTCGGGAGACCTGCGGTCGCGTTGTGTGACGAATCCTACGGGCAACCACTACAATTCAAATGGTTATGTTAATGGGCTGCTTCGGCGTGCAGGTGTTGCGGCGTTAGAGTTGGGTGTTACAGAGTATCCAGGCTGGGACCACTATGTTCCGGGAACGAAGTTTGATTGATGTGGTGTTGAGTAATTCTTGTTGCTGGCGGTGCATATCATGAAAGCTGCATTAGTTGTCGGTGTCATCGTGGGGCTTGCGTTGGCATGGATGGGCGTCAGTCATGTTTGTGCTACGAAACTGCAGATGTTTTTCATTTTTGCCGGACCTGACTTGGGAGTGAGTCCTGCGGTGCAGTCGTGGCTGTTGCCTATAATCGGCGGAGTAGTTGCATTTCTCGTGGCGCTGGCGCTGTGCTACTTAGGAGAGCTTTTCGTCCTCGATGGCGGGACGTCTGCGATGAGTTGTTGGCGATCAGTTGGATTTGTAGGCTTGACCAGTCTGCTGCTTGTGTACCCATGGGTCTCATTTATGGGCGCGTTTAGTTCAGACATGGAGTCTTCACGATTTGGCCGCGTCGGAGCAATTTTAGACCACGTGGTTTGTATAGTGATATTGCTCGTGTTGGTCAGTCAGTTAGCCAGAACGCGTGAGGTGGCTCCGGCGTTCCGATGGAAATGCGCAGCCTTTGTCTGTTCTGATATGCTGATGTCTATCTTTTTGCTTAATCTTACAACAGTGTGGCCTTGAGGGGTGCGCTGAGTCAGTCGCGGCTTCGTTTGCTTAGCGTAGCTACGCTCGTTGTTGCACGAGGGGACTGACCCTGTTGTCGTTAACAGTCTCCAGCATTGGTAACGCACGTTCGAGAACTCAGCCTCCACGTCATGGGCCTCGATCGGAGCGACGCGAAGCTTGGCAATAATCGCGATCGTGAAGCAGTCGAATTCGTTACTTCTTTAAGTGCCGGTCGAAGAATTCGTAGGCGACTTTGCGGACGGGTTCTGGAAAATCGTGGGCGCAGTCGGGGTAGTTGGCTTGGAAGTGCTCTTCGGCGTTGAAGAGGCGGTAGATGGGTTTGGCGGCGGCGATGGTGTCTTTGACTCCGGACACCTCAAAATTGCTGTCGTGGATGGGGGAACTCGCCAGGAAGGGGCGCGGGGCGAACGCGGCGACAATTTCGGGGAAGTCGAACGGGACTTTGTCCGGGTTGTTTTCGTAGCGGTCGTTGATCAGCGGCATGTAGCGCGGGCTGGTCCAGCCTTTGAGTTTGCCTTCGTAGTATTTGTGGAAGCGTGTGAAGCCGCAGTTGGACACCATCACCTTGATGCGTGGCTCGAAGGCGGCGGTGAACATCGTGTTGTGGCCGCCGAGCGAGTGGCCGATGCAGCCGATGCGGTCACCGTCCACGAAGGGCAGCGATTGCAGCAAGTCGACGGCTCGAATGTTGTCGTAGATGGCTTTCATCGAGCCGCTGGTATAGCCCGAGTTGGCCGGGAAGTCGTAGCGGTACTCGCCGAAGGACGGGTAATCCGGGGCGAGTGTGATGTAGCCGCGTTGAGCGAGATGCAGGGCGTAGTGCAGGTTGGTGTTGCCGGCCAGTCCGGCGGGCTCGGCCTTGCCGGGGCTGGTGGTCTGATGCAGGCACAGGATGGCGGGCAGTCGCTCGTCGGGCTTGTGTTCGGGTTCGAAGAGGTAAGCTCGCACTTCGCGTTCGGCATCGTCGGTGTGGTAGATGACGTGCTTGCGCGTCAGACCGTTCTCCAGTTTGACGACGCTCGACGCGCGGGCATTCAGCGAGACCGGCTTTTCCGGACGCGGCAGCGGACCCATCACGGTCTGCATGTGAGCCAGAATGTGCTGGCGACGCTGCTCCCAGTCGGCAGTGGTCTTGATGGGTTGCTTCTGTCCGTCAGCCTTGAGGAAGTAACTCAAATCCTGATGTTCGGGGTACGCAGGCACGGGGTCGGCCGCCTGCACGAGGGAACTCAGGGCCAACACCATCAACCACGCGGGCAGCAGTCGCATAACGCCTCCGTTTCGCCGATTGGGAAGTGGAATTTCAACACCGCAGCGCTCGGTAACCGCGAGCCTACGTTTCGCGGTCGAACTTGGCTATTCTCCGCCCCCTTTTCGCGGATTTGCTGAGTGGAGTGTTGAGTCATGTTTGTGGATGAGATCACGCTGATCTGCCGTGGTGGCGATGGCGGTAACGGTTGCATGAGCTTTCGTAAGGAAGCTCACGTACCACGCGGCGGGCCGGATGGCGGTGATGGCGGCAACGGTGGCAAGGTCATTCTGGAGGCGACGGAAAACCTCACGAATCTGGCTCACTTGATCGGTTGCAACCACCAGGAAGCCGGACGCGGCGAGCACGGCAAGGGCAAGCGGATGACTGGAGGTCGCGGCGAGGACGTCATTGTGATGGTCCCGCGCGGCACACTGGTCTACGACGCCGACCGAGGCAACCTGCTGCGCGATCTCAGTGAGCACGGCGAACGTCTGCAGGTGGTCCGTGGCGGCAAGGGCGGTCGGGGGAATTTTCGGTTTTTGTCGTCGGTCAACCGAGCTCCTCGCGAACATGAACGCGGTGGTGCGGGAACTGAACGTAAGGTGCGGCTGGAGCTGAAAGTCATCGCCGACGTTGGTCTCATCGGCAAGCCGAATGCGGGCAAGTCCACGCTGCTCAGCCGCCTGACGCGAGCGACTCCTGAGATTGCATCGTACCCGTTCACGACGAAGTACCCGAACCTCGGCATGTTTCGCCTGGGCTTCGATCAGGCGTTTGTGATCGCGGATATTCCGGGGCTCATCGAGGGGGCTCATGCGGGAGTTGGTCTGGGGCACGATTTCCTGAAGCACGTGGAACGTACGAAGGTGTTTCTGCACCTCGTTGAGCCTGAGCCGCAGGACGAGACCGACCCGGTTCACAACTATCATTCGATCCGCGAAGAGTTGCGGCTCTACAACGAGACGCTGGCAACTCGGCCTGAACTGATTGTTGTCACCAAGTGCGAACTGCCGAATGCGGATGAAGTCGCTGACAAGCTGGCTGGTGAAACAGGGCGTCCGGTGCTGAAGCTCTCGGCCGTGACCGGCAAAGGCTTGCCTGAACTGACTCGCGAGATCGTGAACCTGATGAATCGCGTGAACTCACCTGACCCCGACTGGCAACCGCCAGAGCTGCGTCGGGAGTGATCGACTGATGGCGACGACTGACCGACTTCTAGAAAAGATGACTGAAGTCTTGATTAGAAGTCCGGCTAAAGCCGGCTTTTGGGACTCGGCCAGATAGCCTACCACCAGCTGAAGCTGGTGGCAGACAGGGAGTCGGCTTAAGCCGACTGGCTCCAGAATGGCCTTCCTCCAAGAAGGCTTCGAGGAGTTGAGATCTTGTGAACTAGGCAACCACGTCGCCTTGGGTCCACTTGCCGTCGATCAGTCGCCAGGCGCCGGTGGTGTTGCTGTTCTGCAGGATGGGCGGCAGGCGATGCAACCGGACAGCATCGTAGCACTGCAGCATGCCGAAGCGGCGAATCCCTGCGGGAATACCGACGGCGGTGAAGCCGGGATGTCCCGTTGCGGGGAAGGGGCCGCCGTGATTCATGGCTGGTGAGACTGCGACACCCGTCGGGGCTTTGTCGTTCAGCAGGCGACCGACCTTCGTTCGCAAAGCCGGAGCGACTCGGTCATACAGCGCATCGTCGCTGCCTTGAGTGTCGCTGTAGATGCAGCCAGTGAGATTCCCTTCGAAGTGGTCCAGCACGGCGAGCAGTTCAGCTTCGTCTTGAGCAACGATCATCAGCGAACTGTTGCCGAAGGCTTCGGTCTGCAGCTCGGCGGAGTTGTTGATGAACGTCTTCGCGTCGACTCGCAGCAAGGTGTTACGGTGGGAAAAGCCCTTGCCGCCGCCCGGTTGTCCGCCGGTAACGACGGTGGCTCCAGCCTTCTGCAGAGCCTGAATTCCCGAGATGAAATTCTTCTGGACGCCTTCACCAAGGAACGTGCCGATGGCTGCGGCTTCAAACTTCTGCGCGACGCCGGAAATGAATTGCTCGGTGGCAGCGTTCTTCAGCAGGACAACGATGCCGGGATTGGTGCAGAACTGGCCGTTACCCATGAGGCAGCTGGACGAGAAGTCCGCGGTAATCGCATCGAGTCGTTCAGCCAGCGCACCCGGCAGAATCACGACTGGATTGATGCTCGACAGTTCGAGATAGATGGGTTTGCCGACTTTATCAGCCGCTTCCTTCAGAACCAGCCCGGTGTGCCGCGCACCTGTGTAACCGATCGCTCCGATCGCCGGATGGCTGACGAGCTTGCTGCCATCCTGATGGCTCGTGCGGTAAATCAACTGCACGAAGCCGGGAGGCATATCGGATTCTTGCGCGGCTTCCTGAGCGGCCTCTGCAAACAGGCGAGTCGTTCCTGGGTGCGACGAATGTCCTTTCGCGATGACCGGGTTACCCGCCGCAACGGCAGCCGCAAAGTCGCCACCCACAGCCCCGTTAAACGCAAACGGGAAGTTGTTTGGACCGAAGACCACGACCGGGCCGATCGGACCGAGCGCCGAGCGGATGTTGGCCTTCGAATCGATTGTCGGGAGAGCCCAACTACCTTCACGTGCGGCGGCGGCGGCTTGGCGGAGCTGGTTCACCGTGCGCGGCAGTTCGGCGACCTTCAGCCGTGGTTCGACGGGCAGGGCGGTTTCCTGATTGGCGGTTTGAATCAGAGCATCGGCACGCTGTTCAATCTTCGCGGCATAGGCTTCGAGGAATTTGGCGAAGCGCTCACCCGGCCAGCCGCGCGTGGCTTTGGATGCGGCAGCGGCGGCGTTGATGGCGGCTTCGACTTCACTCCAAGGGCTGACCGGATAGTCGCCCGCGATGGCTTCGGTGGTCGCGGGATTGACCGCCTGAAACGTGGTGGTGCCCGTGGACGCTCGCCATTCGCCGTTGATCAGAACAGGGTGTGTCATGGAGTGAACTTCGTAAGGATGGAATGAATTCAATCGCTGCGACTCGCAAGTGCAGCGGAGCGTTCAACTGGACCATCGAAAGCATACGCAGGATCGCGCCCGGCGAGTACCGACGAGGGCAGCCCGTTACTTTCGCGGCTTTGCGCCGATGAACGACTGTGTCCGCAACATCACACTCTGATTTGGGACATCACCCGCGGGAGATCCGGCGGCCAGCGCTAGAAAATCCGGGCTTTTGGCATCTGTTGAGGCGAAGCTGATTGCACCCTCGCGACGCTTGGGGTCAGTAATCAGTTCGAACTCGCCCTTAGCTTCAGCTGCAGGCTCCTTGCGATCAGACCAGTTCTCCGAGAGGCCTTTCTCACTGCCTTTGTTGAAGAGGTAGGTTTCCATCGCGGACGCCTGCAGGTCCTTCTCGACGAGCATTTCGGGGCCCGCTACTTGAGCGAACAAGTTGCGATGAAAGACCAGGTTGTTGGCTTTCGTCGAAGGCATACCGGCCAGACGGATGCCGGCTCGGCTTTGGCCAAAAAACGTATTGTTGGCGAGCATGATGTATTCCCATTCGCCGCCCGCTGCGAAGCTGATGCCGACTTCACCGTGATCGAAAATGTTCTCACGAAACTGCATCTGCTTGGCACTGGCTGTGAGCTCGACACCGGCCTTATGGGGTCCGATGAACCGACAGCCTTTCACGGTGACGAAGCGCGTGCTGGTGAGGCTTTTGTTGAACTGAATACCAACAGCAGAGTTACCGCTGCCGCGGAAATCGACGTCCTGGATGAACGTGTCATCTGTCTGCGCAGCGAAGCCTTCAGCGCGAATGCCTGTCTTGGTGTAGCCGCTGATCGAAAGCTTCGTCCACATGCCAGTGGCGTAGCCCACAATCTCCATCACGGCGTCTTTGCCGGGTGAATCGAGGTCGAAGTTTTCGAGCCGGAAGTTCTCGACGCTGATCAGTCTCACGCACAGACCATCGTCGCGCGGCTTAATCTTCGCGCGAGCGCCGCGGGCGATGATGTGAATGCCGCTGGGGTAGTTCTGTCCGCCGTGGTTATCGATGCCGAAGCCTTCGTAGGTCTGGCCGCCTGCAACGGCGATTGTCACGCTGGGCCGGCCGACTTTGGCGCCGCCTGTGTACTTGGAACGTTCCTTGTTGAGGTACGACAACGCTTCCCAGATCTCCCTGAAGTGCCCGTCGGGACCGACATCAATGACCTTGCTGTTGATCGGCTTGGACGGTTCAGGCGCCGGTTTCGGCTTGGGTTCGCGAGCGGGTGATCCGGCGACTGCTGTTGGAGCAGATTCCTTCTTCCTGTCTTTCTTATCATTGGTTGCGGTCGTTGGAGGCTTCTTCGACGGCTTCTTGTCGTCGCCAGCGTTCATCGCCATGAAACCACCGACGCCCGCAATCAGCAGCACGGCTGCGAGCACTCCGATCAGTTTCACCGGCATTCGCTTGGCCTGTGACGGAGCGGGGGGCAGAGTTACCGGGGCTGCGGCCACCGGTTGGCCGACGGGATATGCAACTTGGGCAACCGGCGCCGTACCAGGGACGGCTGCAACGGGAACTGCTTGCGCCACCATTGGTGCGGCGACGGCTGGCGCTACGGGAGTCTCATTGGCCCAACTGAAGGGCTGCGAATCGTCCTCAGTATCTTCTGTCGTTGAGAAGAACGGCGGCGGCGTTTCGGCGACTACGGGGGTTGCAGGCATGGCCATCGCAACCGGGGTGACAGCCACGAGAGCCGGTGCTGCTGGGACCGGCTGTGCTGTGACAGGTTGAGCCGCAATTGGCTGGGCAGCTACGGGCTGAGCCATAACCGGCGCTGCGGCGACGCTGACCACTGGAGCAGCAGTTACGGCGGCCGCTGCCGGTCGCACTGCCGGAGCCGCAGCAACCGGTACAGCTGCGACTGGTGCTGCGGTCACGACGGAGGCAGCTGCGACGGCCACTGCAGGTGTGGCGATTGGCGCCGCTGGTATCATTTGAGGGGCCGTCGGAATCGGCATGGCGGCGACAGGTGCTGCTACGACCGGACGCGCGATCGCCGGAGCCGCAGCAGCTGGCATCACAACCGGCGCCGCGACGGCCGGAGCGAGCACCGCAGCGACCAGCGGTGCTGGTGTTGCCACAGGTTGAGCGACTGCCGGGGCAGGAGCAGCTGGGGCGGCTGCAGCCACCGGCTGGGTAAGCTGCTGCGGATTCGCCATCGGCATCGGAGCAATAGGAGCAGGGGCCGCGAAACTCGAAGTATCGCTCATGTTCTCCGGAGCACCCGGAGTTGCGGTCGGGAAGTCAAAGACTCCAGAGGAACTGTCGGCGCCGGCGTCGTTGGTGCCTTCATTCGGAGTCTCCCACGGCATTGTCCCGGCGGAGGGCGGTGGGGCTACAGCAGCAACAGGTTGCGGAGCTGGCACCACCGGAGTCGGTGGAGTAACCACGCGGGCGGGTGTAGGCGCGACCGCTGGTTGAGGTGGTGGGAGTGGTGCTGCTGTCTGTTGCTGCAACTGCTGAAAGAAGTCACCGAAGCCGCTGTCTTCTGTGGACGGTTCGGCGGCGGCGAAAGGCAGGATCGCGGCCTCGACTGGCTGCTGTTCCGGCGCTGCGGGAGTCGGTTCAGGTGCGGGAGTGGAAATCTCTGCTATTTGAGCCGCCCGGGACAGCGAGGTGCCCGAGCCTGCTCCCATCAGGCCACCCCATTGCTGACGGAACTCGGGGCTGGCATTGGAGTGCAACCAGCTGATCAGCGCGTCGGCCACCTGGGCCATCGACTGATAACGCTCGTCCGGTTTCTTGGCCATCATCAGTTTGACGATCGCCAGGAAGCTCTCCGGCACATCCGGCCGGTCTTCTGCGATCGACGGCGGATCTTTCGTCTGATGCCACATCAGGCGTTGAGCGAGCGTGCCGTCTTTGAACGGCGGGTGCCCCGTCACGCAATAGTAGATCGTACAACCGAGGCTATAGATGTCCGCCCGCAGGTCGACCAGATGGCTGTCGAGAGCTTGCTCAGGCGAAAGATAGTCCGCCGTGCCGAGCACCTTCTCGTCGTAGGTCACCGTGAGCGGGTTTTCTTCGGTCCGCTCCGCGAAAAGGGCGAGGCCGAGGTCCAGCAACTTCACTACGCCGTTCGTGTCGATCAGCAGATTGCCGGGTTTGACGTCGCGGTGCACGAGGCCCGCCTTGTGAGCGTGATCAAGTCCCAACGCGGCTTGCGAAATGTAGGCTGCGGTTGATTCAAAGCTCAGTACACCAGCGTCTTTGACAACCTCCTGGAGACTGCGGCCGTTGACGTACTCCATGACCAGAAAGTGAATCTCGGTGTCTTTCTCGACTTCATGGTCGATGTCGTAGGCTCGCACGATGTTCGGATGGTCGAGCGAAGCGACAGCTTGAGCCTCGCGATGGAACCGCGCGAGGTAGGACGTATCGTTCACACGTTTGATCGGCAGCACCTTGATGGCGCAGCGGCGGCGCATCAGGACATGCTCAGCGAGATAGACAGAACTCATGCCGCCTTTGCCCAGCAGTCGGAGCAACCGGTACTTGCCGAGCGTGAAGCCTTTGTGCTTGCCTTGCTGGAGCTTGTCGACCTGCCACTGAGTGAGCTGCTCCCGTTGCACGAAGTACGCGGACAGGGTTTCCGAGTCCTGAATGTTGACGCCGGCCTGCTGTGCTTCGGTGACCAGACGCTTGATCTGATCTTTGTGAATCAAGCCACTTTGCTTCAGCACAGACAAGAACGATTCAGCGGTGAGCTTCGGCATGGAATTTCGGAAGTGAGGATTCGGACTCGGCCAACGAACGTGCGAACGCACAACCATCAAGTGAACCAGACTTTCGAGCATCCTTGCCCGGTTCGAGAGTCTCCGCCTCCCAGCGTCCCGAAACGGTATCAGCGGCGCATCCCTCGTTCAAACCGCTGTCCCGGCGATTAGGCCTCCGTTTGCGGTGGTCAGCGATAAAATTCTGACCGACGAGTTCAGACAGATCTCAGCCTGATCACTACCGCAGGCGGGATTTCCGGGCGTTTGGCCCAGGTGAACACGTTCTTGATGCGCGGGCCGACTGGGAACGAAGGTTCTTCAAAGCCGTCCATGATAAAGCCCGCTTCAAACGCCAGTTTGAAGATCAGTTCAAACGGGCGGTGATACAGGGGATGCGGCTCTTGCTGGTGTAGCAGACCCGCAGCGAGGTCCTGAAAAGGAGTGCGATAGCGGGTGACCTTCACACCATAAGTGTGCACCAGGTGGCCTTTGACTTCGGCAAGTTCGGCGGTTTTGACGGTGTTGTTCGAGTTGAAGCACGGATGTGGTATCGAGAACACGAAATGGCCGCCGGGTTTCAAGAGACCGTGAACGGCTCGCAGGGCCGGAGTGATCGGCTCGAAGTCCATCATCGCAAACGAGCAGACGACCGCGTCGAAACTGTTTTCGCCGAGGCTGCGAATGGCGGCTTCGTCCGTGGCGTCAATCACGTGATAGTCGATTTGCAGATTCGCCTGAGCAGTGCGTTCACGAGCCCGCTCAATGAACGGAGCAGCGCCATCGAAGGCGACAACCGATGCCCCGGATGTTGCCATTCGGCGTGAGTAGTTCCCGTTTCCGCAGGCCATGTCGAGCACCCGCATGCCAGGCTGGATCGCAAGCAGGCGATCCGTCGCGGGCATGATCAGTTGCAGTTGAAACTCGTTGCCTTCGCCCAGAAATTCATCCCAGTAAGCGGCATTGCGGGACCAGATAGACAGCGCGTCGGAAGACATGAAATCGGCCGTTTCAGAGGTAGAAAACAAAGAACCTGACGAAGTCACCTTCGTCAGGTTCTCGGACGATCTCAGATTTGGAGGGATTGGCAACTAAGCCTTGCGAATCTTCTCGCGGCCAGTCTTCACGTTCTTCGTGGCGTTGCGAGTATCCAGCACGAACTTCGAGTGCTTGACGATGAAGTCGTAGTCGTAAGCCGTGTGGTCCGTCGCAATCAGCACGCAGTCTTGAGCAGCAAGGTACTCCGGAGTCAGCGCCTGGCTGTCCATGGCGGGCAGGTTGTGATGTCGCATCTTCGGCAGCTTCGGCACGTGCGGATCGTTGTAGGTCAGCGTCGCGCCACGAGCGAGCAGTTGTTCCATCAGCACGAACGACGGGCTTTCGCGCGGATCGTCAACGTCCTTCTTGTAGGCCGCACCCAGCAGAGCGACCTTGCTGCCTTTCAGAGCCTTGCCTCCATCGTTCAGGAACTCCATCAGCCGCGAAATCACGTAGTCCGGCATGCGAGAATTCACTTCACCCGCCAGTTCGATGAAGCGCGTCGACATGCCGTAACGGCGCGCCAGCCACGTGAGATAGAACGGGTCAATCGGGATGCAATGACCGCCGAGTCCGGGGCCGGGATAAAACGCCTGGAACCCGAACGGCTTCGTTTTGGCGGCGTCGATGACTTCCCACACGTCGATGCCCATGCGGTCGTAGAGCATCTTGAGTTCGTTCACGAGCGCGATGTTCACAGCTCGGTAAGTGTTCTCCAGAATCTTGCAGGCTTCAGCGACTTCGGCCGTGCTGACTCGTACCACCTGCACAATGGCGTTGGTGTAGAGAGCTTCGGCTAGATCGCCGCTGACCTGATCGATGCCGCCGACGACTTTCGGAATGATGGCGGCGTTGAACTTCGGGTTGCCCGGATCTTCACGCTCGGGACTGAAGGCCAGGAAGTAATCCTGCCCCAGCTTGAGGCCAGTCGCATCGAGGATCGGCTGCACGACATCACGGGTCGTGGTCGGGTACGTTGTGCTTTCAAGGACGACCAGTTGTCCCGGTCGCAGAGTCGCCGCGATGG
The DNA here is from genome assembly GCA_964386705.1 of uncultured Planctomycetaceae bacterium. GTDB lineage: Bacteria > Planctomycetota > Planctomycetia > Planctomycetales > Planctomycetaceae > AM-0621. The sequence continues at coordinate 33,009 of CAYLTY010000030.1, read as the reverse complement.
ACTGAGCTGAGCCCTCAACGTAGCTGAGGTCTGGATCGCGTGTGTCATTCAGCGGGGTAGGCACAGCGATGATCAGGCAATCGGGCTCACGCAGTCGACCGAAGTCGGCGGTGGGCTCGAAGCGGCCTTCGCGGATCAGTTGAGCGATCTGCGCGGCGTCAATGTGTTTGATGTAGCTCTTGCCGGCCTTGAGCATATCGACCTTGGTCTGATCGATGTCGAAGCCCATCGTGCGATAACCGCTTTTGACGAACGCGGTCATCAATGGCAGTCCGACGTAGCCGAGTCCAATAATGCCAATGACTGCGGACTTGTTGCGAATGGCCTGCAGCAACGAATCGCTCATGTGATTTCCCATCCGTGCGAAGAAGTATCGAAACGCGGCCTGGCCGCAAGGTTGTGTCGAACTGCCGTGCTGACCGAATCAAGCAGCGAATCGGATGATCCACCGCTTGAACCCGCGCGAGGCACGCGTTGAAAACTCAAACCCGACGGCGCATTCTCCTGGCGCCATCGCGCGGGACTCTAGTAGTAGAGCCCAAAATACCGCAATTCGCGTTTTTGTCCCAACCGCCCGAAATCAACGACTCTCGAAATGTCCCGGAAAATGCCATGTCGCAAACTTCGCCGCAACAGCAGCTCACGCAGTTCATCAACGGCTTCTGGGTCACTCAGGCCGTGCACGTAGCGGCGCGACTGGGAATCGCCGATCAACTGGTCGCTGGACCGCTAAGCGCAGAGGATCTGGCTTCTCGAACTGGGGCTCACGCGCCGTCACTGTGCCGCCTGCTGAGGGCTCTCGCGAGTCTCGGCGTCTTTCGAGCGGACGACGCCGGCCAGATCCATCTGACGCCGCTGGCCGAACTACTGCGTTCCGATCATCCGACGTCTCTGCGACCGATGGCCCTGATGCGCGGGGACTTTCAGTACAAAGCCTGGGGAGAGCTGACTGGCTGCGTGCAGACCGGTCAGTCGGGTTTCGAGCACCTGTTTCAGCAACCCATGTTCGATTGGCTGGCGGAGAATCCGGAAGCCGGGGCACTGTTCGACTCAGCCATGCAGAGCATTCACGGTCGGGAATCGAACCAACTCGCTGATGCGTATGACTTTTCGGCGTGCGAGACGATCATCGACATCGGTGGCGGGAATGGCAGCTTTCTGACGAGCATTCTGAAGCGACATCCGGCGGCGAAAGGCGTGTTGTTCGATCTCCCCGCTGTGATTTCTCGTGCCCGCTCAACGGATCACGTGAAAGAATTCGCGGATCGACTCGTTCTCCAGGAGGGCAGCTTCTTCGAGCAGGTTCCGTCGGGGGGAGATGCCTACCTGATGCGGCACATCATCCACGACTGGAATGACGAACAATCGTTCTTGATTTTGTCCAATATCCGAAGTGCCATGCGGGAGACCGCAGTCTTATTGATTGCAGAATTCGTGATTCCGGAAGGCAACGAACCGTTTGTCGGGAAATGGTTCGATTTGGCCATGCTGGTCGGGCCGGGAGGCCTTGAAAGAACGGGAAAAGAATACAAATCGTTGCTCGAACGAGCGGGGTTCCGGCTAGAAATTATTCACCCCACCTGCAGTGAAATCAGTCTCGTAGAGGCCCGACCTGCATCAGTCTGATGTCTGATTGACGGCGCTTTTGTCGCATTGGGCGCGCAGGCTCTCGCTGCTCGCGCGGAGCGACACTTGAGCGATTTTTCTTTAGTTGTTTTCGGGGTTGGCTTTAGGAAAAGCGTAACTGATCGCTGTGGAGATTTGGCATCATCACTGCAATTGAAGATGTCACAGAGTTGGTAATCAAAGCCTGAGGGAGGCGAGATGTGCCAGCTGGGATTGGAATCACACAGGGAGCAGGATCATGAAGAAGTTATTGATTGCTGGCGCAGTGGCATTGGCCTGCGTGTTCGGTACGAGCGGAGACACTGCTAAGGCGGATCACTGGCATCGAGGCGGTTACGGTCGTTCGTACTATGGTGGCTACAGCGGTTATCGTGGCGGCTACTACGGCGGCGGTTATGGGTACGGCAATCGTGGCTACACCGGCGTCTCTTACTATCGACCGGGTCTGAGCGTGAACATCGGCAGCTACCGACCGTACTACGGCTACAACTCCTACGGCTGGAGCGGCTATTCCTATCCGAGCTACGGCTACTCCTACGGGTATGCCCAGCCGAGCTATGGCTACGGCTATTGCCCGTACTAAGTCCGTCGGCTTGAGAGTTTTGGGTTAAAAGAGCTCCGGGTGAATCTCATCCGGAGCTTTTTGTTGCATTGAGCCAGGGCACCGCGGCTTTGATCGTAAAACCGCCGTTGACCGTTTTTTTGGGGAAGTCCTATAAGACGATCATGACCCATCGCCGTTGAGTGCGTCAGGAAGACGTGAACTCAATCGGGAACCGTGTAACAGGCGATTGTCCGCTCGGTGCGTCCTGGCCAAATGCATTTGCTGCATGGTCGTGATCGCGGGTGGAGTCAAATGAAGGGAATCTGCGATGAGTGAAAGGAATCACGCCGCCGTGAGTACAGGAGCAAATCAGCCTCGTCGGATGAAATCATTCTGGATGGTGACGGGCACCGCAGCTGTTCTGGCGGCCGGTGGCATCGGAGTTCAAATGTGGCGTGCTCAATCCAGCTCCGCCGCTGAAGAGCCCGGTAAGGTCAGCATCAATAAAGCTCAACCCGCAGCTGGTGCCCCAGCCGGTCAGCCGAAGGAATACGCGGCAAAGGTCACTCGTAATGGCCGCGCAATTAAGGTTCCGCTGGACGACGTCGCCAAAGAGTGCATGTCGCGGGTCGGCAACGACGTGCTGGAAAGCATGATCAATCGCGCGGTCATTCAACTGGCGTGTGAAGAGGCCGGCGTGAAGATCACGGATGCTGAGGTTGATCAGGAAATCATCCGGATTGCGAAGCAATTCAATATCCCGACAGAAACCTGGATTCAGATGCTGCAGTCCGAGCGAAACATTTCGCCCGAGCAATACAAGCGCGATGTGATTTGGCCGATGCTCGCTCTGAAGAAGCTGACGGGTGAAAAGGTCGAGGTCTCCGACGAAGACATGCACAAGGCCTTCGTGCGGCAGTTTGGTCCGCGTGTCAAGTGCCGCATGATCATGGTGGACAACGTTCGCCGCGCGAACGAAGTCTGGCAGAAGGCCACTGCGAACAAAGAGGACTTCAATCGCCTCGCGAAAGAGGCCTCAATCGAGCCGAACAGCAAGGCGATGGAAGGACTCGTCCCGCCGATCGCTCGCTATGCGGGCAATCCCGAATTGGAAGAGGCCGCCTTCAAGCTCAAAGTGGGTGAGATCTCCGGCATCATCAGCGTGGGTTCAAACCGCTACGTGATCTTGAAATGCGAAGGCTTCACCGAGCAGAAGGTGCAGGATCCGAACGAAGTCCGCGACATCCTCTACAAGGATCTGGTTGACGAAAAAGTTCAGGTCTCTGTGGCCAAGATGTTCGATGAGCTGAAGAAATCCAGCCGCGTCGACAACTACTGGAACAACACCACGACTGGTGACGTGAAGCAGGTTTCGGGTACTCAGGCTCCAGGCGCTGCTCGTGCGGCTCAGCCCGCCGGTGGCACGAAAGCTCCACCCGGAAGCCCTGCAGCGGGCGTGAAGTCGCCGCTCACGTCTCCCAAATCAGCAACCAGCCCCGTGAAACGTCAGTAGTTTCACGGCATCAGAATGAGCAAGCACAGAAACCTCGGAGGAACATTGGTCTTCCGAGGTTTTGCTTTTTGAATTGAGCATTAGCTACTTCGCACGACCAACTGACGCGCATGCGGCTGGAGCGGTTTGTGGCAACTGCAATGAGCCGATCAGTTCGCGAACTGACTGCAGGCCTTCTTGAGTGAGGATCTCATCGAGTTGCTCGGCCAGGTGTCCACTTAGCGTCGGGTTGTAGAAGTTGGCGGTGCCAATCTGCACGGCACTGGCTCCCGCGACCAGAAACTCCATGACATCGTCAATCGACTGGATGCCGCCCACGCCGATGATCGGCACCTTCACCTTTTGCGCGACCTGATAGACCATGCGCAGTGCCACTGGCTTGATCGCCGGGCCGCTCAAGCCACCGACGATGTTGCCCAGAATCGGCTTGCGTTTACGCCAGTTGATAGCCATTCCGAGAATGGTGTTGATCAGTGTGACAGCGTCCGCGCCACCTTCGGCCGCGGCTTGAGCGATCTCAACGATGCTCGTCACATTGGGGGTCAGCTTGGCGATGATCGGCAGCTTGCAGACTTGTCGCACGCTGCTGACGACCTTGTGAGTCAATTCGGGTTTCGTCCCGTAATCCACGCCGCCGCTGACATTCGGGCAGGAGATGTTGAGTTCGACCGCTGTCAGTTGAGGGAAGTCATTCAGGCGCTCGGCCAGTTGCACGAATTCTTCGGCACTGTGCCCCGCGATGTTGGCGATGATGGCCGTGCCGAGGCTCATCAGGTGATCGAGATGCTTTTCCAGGAACGCTTCGAGGCCGTCGTTGTCCAGACCGATGGAATTCAACATGCCGGCGCTGGTTTCAACGGTGCGTGGCGGCGGGTTTCCGGCTCGCGGTACCAGCGTGACGGTCTTGGGAATGATGCCGCCCAGCTTGGTGTAGTCCACAAAAGCCACAGCTTCCCGTGCGTAACCAAACGTGCCCGACGCGACAAGGATCGGGTTCTTCAGCTTCAGGCGATTGAGTTCAACGTTGAGATCAGGCACAGCGACAACAACCTTATGGAATGCGACTCGGTTCGAGCTTGTGGTTAACCACGCTAGCATGGTCCACTGGCGGGATTATCGGGCCGCCGGACTGTTTCGCAAACCACTGGTGCGGCTCTCATGAATTCACCCGCTGACGAATCCACAACATGTGCTCGCGGAGGCTGGAGTGCCGACTTTGCCACTCGCCCCAGCAACCCTCCGATTTACCAGACGACAGCCTTTGATCTGGAAGGACTGGAGCAACTCGATGCCGTCTCCAGCGGTGAGCAGCATGGCTACATCTACACCCGCGACGGCAACCCGAACCACGCTGCCTTCGCTGCCGACGTGGCCGCTCTGGAGCACGCTGATTCCGGGGCCGTGATGGCGTCGGGCATGGCGGCGGTTTCTGCGATTCTACTGAGTCATCTGAAGACTGGCGATCACGTTGTGGCGGCGCGAGTCCTTTACGGTCGCACGTGGCAGCTTCTGGCGGACTTGCAAAGAGCGTTTGGCATCGAGGTCACGTTCTTCGACGCTAATGATCTGGATGACGTTCGTCGTTCGCTTCGGCCAACGACGAAACTATGCATCGTGGAGAGCATTTCGAATCCCCTCGTCGAAGTCATCGACCTGCCTGCGATTGTCAATGCGATGGGCGAGGTGCCGATCGTGGTCGACAATACATTCGCCACGCCGTGCCTGTTTCGTCCGCTGGAGCACGGTGCGAAGATGGTCTTTCACAGTGCCTCGAAGTACCTCAACGGGCATGGCGACGTGATGCTGGGAGTCGTCGCAGGTGAACGAGTCGCTTTGACGAAGACGCGGCGAGTGGCTGCTTTGTACGGCTTCAACGCGCAGCCGTTTGAATGCTGGCTGGCCTCACGCGGCATGCGGACTTTGCCATTGCGCATGCAACGAGTTTCTGAAACAGCTCAGCAGGTCGCTGAGTTTCTCAACCAGCACACGGCCGTTTCCCGGGTCTACTATCCGGGGCTGAAGACTCATCCCACACACGAGCTAGCCCAGAGACTTTTATCACACGGTTTCGGAGGCATGCTGGCGTTCGAAGTGAAGGGCGGAGTCGATGCCGTTCGCTCCGTCTTTCGAGCCCTCGCACACACGCTCCCGTTTTCGCCAACACTCGCTGACGCGCGGACGACGATCTCTTACCCGGCAGGAACCTCGCACAAGTTCCTCTCCGTCGAAGAACGCCGCGCCTACGGAATCCGCGATGATCTCATTCGAGTATCCATCGGACTGGAAGACGCGGCGCAGCTGATCCGAGAACTGGATGCAGCGCTGGCGTCGGTGAACTCAGCCAGCTGAGGTCGACTCTTCCCGTAGCCACGGCTATGCGAAGTAATCCACGGCGTTGCGGAATAGCTTCAGTCCGTCGCCATCACCTCGCAGGCCCAGGCGAGTCCAGTTGGGGTGCTGCGTAGCGAACAGGAAGCGTTCGGGGTGCGGCATCAGGCCGAGGACTCGACCTGATGGATCGCTGAGCCCTGCTATGTTTGCGAATGAACCATTCGGGTTGACGGGATAGTCCAGCAGTTCATCGGAGGCACCGGACGAGCCATTGCCCGTGTAGGTCAGAGCGATCTGGCCGCGTTCGCGCCAACGATCGAGCGTGGCTTTGTCTTCGACGGCAATTCGTCCTTCCGCGTGGGCGATGGGCATTTCAATCTCATCGATACCCTTCAGAAAGACACTCTTTGTCTTCTGCACCTTCAAGCGTACCCACAATGCCGTGTAACGGCCGTTGTTGTTCCAAGTGAGCGTGGTGTCGCGGCGGCCTTCGTTGGCGGCTTGCAGGCTCTCGGTCCCATCGGGCAGAACGCCGGCCTTCAGCAGCACCTGAAAACCGTTGCAGATGCCGAGTGCCAGTTTGTCCTTGGTGAGGAACTCGCGAAGCACGTCGGACAGCTTGCCGTGCAGGTGGCTTGCGAAGATCACACCAGCGCCAATGTCATCGCCGTAGCTGAAGCCGCCAGGGACACACAGGATCTGGTAGTCGGCGAGCTGTTTCGGATTCTCCAGCAGCCGCAGCAGATGCACGCGGTCAGCTTTCGCTCCGCATGATTCAAAGGCGTGCGCCGTTTCCGGATCGCAGTTGGTTCCTGGGGCTCGCAACACACAAACGCGGGGACTTGGCATGGATCTTCGGCGGCTTGAGTAGCCGCCGCTTCAAAGCAGTGAATGTTGATCTGACGCACCATCGTCAGAACCACGTTCGCGAACTGTATTGAGTCGCCAGTCCAAGGTCCAAAGTGCGGGGCAGACTTCGGAAAAAATGATCGCCGGGATTGTGGAGCCGCAATCTCAGGAGGTCAGCGCGGCGTGCTGGTGATCGTCCATTTCGCGGGGTGCACCGATTTCCGCCGCAGCGCTGGTCGGCAACTTCACATGCGGTTGCCGGATCAGCCAGCGAATTAGAGCGAACGCGCTGACGGCACAAACTCCCAACGTGATCGGCATGTACCGAATGCCTTCCGGCGTCACGGACACAAACCAGCGAGCCGGTCCCAGTTCGGACTCTGGTTGCCCCAGAAGATGACCGCTTAACTGCGCGTGCAGCACCGCCATCGAATTAAAGCACAGGTGGAAGAGCACTCCCGGCAACAGGCTATTGCTGCGGACGGCGATCAAGCCGAGCACCAAGCCAATTAAAGTCGCGTTGAAGACCTGCTGCGGAATCATGTGGATGATGCCGAAGGTGATGGAGGACAGCAGGATCGCAATCCCGGTGCGCCCGCCGCGACTCAATCCCGACAAGATGAAGCCGCGGAAGGCGACTTCTTCACAGATTGCCGGCGTGAGCGCGAAGGCTCCGATGACGATGGCCAGCGGCAACGATTGATCTGCCATGGTGGCAAAGGCTGCCTTCGCGGCATCGGGCAGTTGCGGGAAGAACTGATGCAGCGCGTGCAGCAGTTCATTGGCCAGTGGGTGCAGCACCAACGGCAAAGCGATAGCCGCAGCGAGGAACGAGAACTTCGGCCAGTTCAGCTTCAACGTCTGCCGCGCGCTCTTGGTCAGCAGCAGCGCCATGAATATGGCCGGGCTGGCGATGAGAGCGATCTGCTGGATGACGGCCAGTTGGATAACTTTCATGCCCATGTCTTCGGGCTTCACGCCGACCATCGACTGGCCAAACGCGTTGATCGACAGGAACTGCAGCAACATCATGATGATGAAGCAGGCCACTGCTTCGCTGGTTGTGGGCGTTGGTTCTTTGTCGCGGAACAGGTGATTGAGCCACAGGCCAAGATCAAACCGCTCCGATTCGCGGAACAGTACGTCTTCGCTCTTGAACTGCTCGACAGCCCACCACAGCGCCAGCAACGTGTAACCAACGCTCGACATCAACACCGGAAACGCAAAGACCAACACTCCGGTGCCGTTCGTGTTTACTAAGAGCGCCTTCAGCAGCAAGGCCGGACCGACAATCGGCATCATGCAGTAGAACAGCGACTGCCCCGCGGTTGTTGACAGCTCGATCGACGGTGACATCGCGAACATCGTCAGGCCAAGCGCCACCATAAACAGCGGCGTCAGATAGTACTGGCCCTCTTTGTTACTGCGGGCGAAGGTGGCTAGCGCGAAGCTCAACGCGCTAAACAGACCGGCCAGTGGAATGAGCAGCACTACCATCCAGCAGATGGCCATCGCCGTCGGCAACGGCATGTTGCCGAAGCTGGTTTGAGCAGCGGATTGCGTGACCGACACAATGTAACGGCTCGTTGAGCCCATGCTGATAAGGTTCAGGACCGTTGTTGCAACGCTGAACAGCAGCACCGTCAGGAACTTGCCGAGCACGATTTCTGACCGGGTGGCCGGACAGATCAGCAGAGTTTCCATCGTGCCGCGCTCCTTCTCACCGGCTGCCACGTCGATCGCCGGATAGAAGGCACCCGTCAGCGCCATAATGACAAGGATTGCCGGGAAGACTTTGCTCCACACATTCGCAGCAACTTCTTGCTCGCCGGCGATGTCCAGCGGCACGATGTTCAGCGGGTCGGCGACGGTCATCGGCAGATTCGCGGCTTCGAGCCGATGAAACAACAGCCCCTTCTCCCAGAAGTCGAACGACTCCCGGACTCGCCGATACGCGACTTCGGACTTGTCGCTCGCGCGGTTGCGGACCACCAGCGGACGCAGCGTCGGCAGCTCACGCAGCTTGCTGTTGCTGAAATCTTTCGAGGCTAGCAGTTCGTCAATTTGGGCGATGGCCCGACCGTAGCCCTCAGGGATCGACGCCAGGACCTGCAACTTGCTGCTGGCGAACTCGTCCACCAATTGCTCGTGAACCTGATGGCGCTTTTCGACCAGGCCATTGAAGTTCAAGTCCGCAGGAATGTCTTTCTTTTTGACCTGCTGATTGGTCGCGCTTGCCAGCCAGAAGGCTTCGTCAGCAATCTTGGCGTCGTACGGGGCAAGTTGTTCGGTGAGTTGCCGATATGTCTGGGCGAGCTGCTCCACGCGCCGCGCGGCGTTGAGCAGTTCATCCTTTTTAAGGTGACTGGTGCCGGGTAGTCGCAGGTCGACTGAGTCCTGAATCGTCGGTGAGTCCGTCACGACCAGCAGCTTCTGCGCGGTCTCAGGGTTGTAGAACCAGCGTTCGGCGATGCGGCCTTCTTCGATCAGTGGCAGTTCGGGCAGGTTCTCGGTGCCCAGAATGACGGCGACCTGCGGATGCTCGTTGAGGTACATCGCCATCTGCAGCATGCCGATGGCCAGGCCGGGATACAAAATCAGCGGCAGCACCAGGACCAGGAACAACGTGCGCCGATCACGGAGCTGGTCCCGCACCTCGCGGAGCAGAATCAGCCGGATGTTTTTCCACGTCATCGACACAAGTTGCCTCTTCGGAAGTGAACCACCTTGTTGCGCTGAAACTCCATTTGCCTACACTGCTACGCTGGCCTGCAATCCGTCGTACTGGTCCACCAGTTTGAAGAAGAGTTCTTCGATATCGTGTTCGTTGTGCTGATCGCATAACTCAGTGCGCGAGCCCATCGCCAAGATACTTCCCCTGTGAATGATGCCGACGCGATCACACAGCTTTTCCACTTCGGACATGATGTGCGTCGAATAGATGATCGTCTTGCCGGCGTCTCTCAGCTTGCGAATGGCGTCCACCACATTGCGGGCGACCAGGACATCCAGGCCAGAGGTTGGCTCATCAAAGATCATGACGGGCGGGTCATGAATGATCGTGCGGGCAATAGAAACCTTCTGCTTCATGCCCGTCGACATCTTGGCACACAGCAGGTCTTTGAAGTCGTTCATCTGCAACGTGGCGAAGACGGCATGCATGCGTTCCCGCAACTGCTCGCCTTCCAGGTCGTAGAGCTGCCCGAAGTATTCGACCATTTCCCAGGCGGTCATGCGGTCGTAGACGCCGGTATTGTTCGACATGAAGCCGATGCGCGAACGAACTTGCGCGGGGTTCTTGTTGACGTCGTAACCCGCGATGATGGCCGTGCCTCCGGTGGAGCGTAGCACGGTGCTGAGGATCCGCAGGCAGGTGGTCTTACCCGCGCCATTGGGGCCTAGTAACCCGAACACCTCGCCGGGACGAACTTCAAACGACACTGCATTCAAGGCGGGCACGTTACCGCGTTTCAGGTCGTTGAAAGTTTTCGTCAGCTTCGAAACCGAAATCACTCGCCGTCTCCAGTCAGCTCCAGTTCGAACGTCCGTTCCTGCGTTGAATTGCGATTGATTACGCCACTTTCGTCAACGACAGCCGACGCCGAAACAGCGAAATCCGAGTTTCGATGCGGTTTATGCTGGCTAGCTGGAACCGGAGACATGAGTTCGACCGTCACGAAACCGGCGGCTGCCGCCATCAGGATTGCGGGAAATGCTGCATTACGCATGGCCGTGAACCTCACAAACAAAACGAGTACTGCCCGCACACGAGTTCGGCCGTCCGGAACGTCGGAATGAATCCGTTGATGACGTATCTGCAACGGGGGGAACTCGGAAAAGCTGTTCGCGGCAGGTAGGGACCTGCGGGCTGATGACTCTACACCGCCAGTCAGCTTGCCTGTTCAATGTTTTGTGACGGTTGGATGAGGCGCGCGAAATCAGCCGCCGCCAGACGTTTCTGTAGGCAGTGCTCCGAACTTCTCCCTTAGCGAACACGTCTCCTTGATTGCTGCATTCGGCACAAGCCGTACGTTATCGCTGTCAGGCCAGACCGGCTTGGGACGCTATGCATCTGGACGAGTTGATGACAGACTATCCCTAGCCAGTAGTTCTGAGGCTGGCTGTCACCTTAGAATCTCCCCGTCTGTATTCCTGCCCTGCCTTTTTTGCTGCCCATCGAGAGTTCCCGCCCGTGATGCTGCAAGTGGTCTACTGCAACCACCAAACAGCGGCGCTCAGCGTTCGCGAAAAGCTAGCCTTTTCGGCTGAAAAGCTGCAGCAGGCGTACGCGCAGTTGCGACACAGGTTTCCGGGGGCTGAGGCGGTCGTGCTGTCGACCTGCAACCGGGTCGAGATCTACACCGCTCAAGAAGCCACTGAGGCTGCGCCGACGCATCGCGAACTGGTCGAATTCTTCGCAGACTTTCATCAGGTGCCGGTGGCAGAGTTCCTGGAAGAGTTTCTGGAACGCACCGGGCCAGACGCCGTACGGCATCTGTTTCAGGTCACGTCGAGTCTCGACAGCATGGTGCTGGGCGAACCGCAGATCGTCAGTCAGGTGAAGACGGCGTATCAGACAGCTCAGGAAAACGATGCGTGCGGGCCGCTGACGCATGCGCTGTTTCAGGGGGCCATTCGAGTTTCCAGCCGCGTCCGCACAGAGACGCATCTGGCCGAAGGCCGGGTTTCGATTGCAAGCGTCGCGGTTGGTGAGTTCGGTAAGAGCATCTTCGATCGCTTCGACGACAAACGCGTGCTGATTATCGGCGCGGGTGAGATGGCGGAAGAAACGCTGCGTTACCTGCAGAGCGAGGGCGTTGGCGAGATCGTTGTCGTGAACCGCAGCGCTGAGCGTGCTCAGGCTCTGGCCGCGCAGTTTGAACGCGCTCGACCGGAACCGCTGACGGAACTTGATCGCTGGCTGGGCGCGGCGGATGTGATCGTCAGCACGACGGGAGCAACGCCGCCGCTCGTGGATCTGGATCGATTCCGGGCCGTGCGAAAGAAATCCGGCGGGCGCCCGGTCTTCATTCTGGATCTCGGTGCTCCGCGTGACTTCGCGCCGGAGATTGCCGACATCGATGACAACGTCTTTCTGTATGACATCGACGCGTTGAATTCGACGTGCGATCGCAACCGCAAGACTCGGCAGAAAGAGATCGATCAGGCGCTGAAGATCATCGACGATGAAACCGATCGGTTCATGCAGGAGATCTATCACCGCGCAACGGGCCCGATCGTCAAACGCTTACGCGAGCAGTGGCATGAGATCAGCCGCGACGAAATGACCAAACTCCGTACGAAACTCGGGCACCTGAATGCGAGCGACCTGGAATCAGTGGAACGCAGTGTCGAACGCATCGTGAACAAGCTGTTGCATCCGCCGCTGGAAGCTCTGCGGCAAGAAGCCAAAGCCGGTACGCCTCACGGTCTGGTTGATGCGTTGAAGCGACTCTTCCACATTCGGGACTCGTGACAGCGTGTAATAAGAGTCAGCGCCGGCTCTAACATCGAACACCACTTTCTTCGCTATTCATCAAGGAATCGGCCATGCGGATTGTGTTTGCGATGTACGTGCTGCTGACGGCATGGGTGGCTGCGGCTCAAGCCGACGATGCCGCGTTGAAAGGACATCAGTCCTCATTGTTCGACGGCAAGACGCTCAACGGCTGGACCATCGAGAATGGCTGCCAGGTGTCGGTGAAGGACGGTCAGTTGCTGCTGGAAGGCGGTGATGGCTGGTTGCGATCCGATCACACTTACGGCAACTTTGTGATGCACGTCGAATGGAAGGCTCTGCAGGAGAAGGTCTACGACGCCGGCATCTACATCCGCACTCAGGCGGGTGGTGCTCCGTTCCCGAAGCAGAGCTATCAAGTCAATCTGCTGGAAGGCAAAGAAGGCAACATCGGCAGCTTGCCCGGTGCAGCAAGCACGGGGCTGATCAAAGCGGGTGATTGGAACAGCTTCGACATCACCGTGATCGATGATCGCGTGAAACTCGAGATCAACGGCAAGCCTGCTTATGACGTCGCGGGACTGAAACACGCGGTGGGGTATGTCGGATTTCAGGTCGAAGTTCCGAAGGGTGGTCAGTACCTGATCCGCAACGTGTCGTTGAAGGAACTGGGGTACGAATCACTCTTCAACGGCAAGGACCTCGCCGGTTGGGAAGGTGCGGAGCAGGAAGCCTCCGCCTGCTGGTCGGTTGCCGACGGCGCGATTGTCTGCGACGGCAAGAAAGGTCCGTGGTTGCGATCCGCGAATGAGTACGGCGACTTCAACCTGCGGTTTGACTATCAGGTCTCAGCCGGTGGCAACAGCGGCATCTATGTGCGAGTGCCAAAGAACGGCAATCATCATCGCGCGAACGATCAGGAGCCGCCCGCCGGGTTTGAGGTGCAGGTGCTGGACGATGCTGCCCCACAGTACGCGAAGCTGAAGGACTATCAGTATTGCGGTTCGGTGTATGACATCAGCGGAGCCAGCAAGAAGGTCGGTCGTCCGGCGGGCGAATGGAATACGCTCGAAATCAACTGTCGTGACAAGAACATCACGACGACTCACAACGGAGTGCAGATCATCGACGTGAAGCCTGAGACTCATGAACTAATCAAGCTGCGGCTGGAGAAGGGGTTTCTCGGACTGCAGAATCACAGCACGGTCGTACGATTCAAGAATCTGCGGATTGGCCCCGCACTTTGAAATTGAAGACCGGGCGGCTTCGGTGGCTAATCGCCGTTGACTGACTGGCCGTAGTTGCGGGCGGTCTTGGCCTTCGCGGGCACGCTCGCATCCGGACCAAGAATGTGGAGTCCTCGCAGATCTGATGCCTGGCGTGGGATTGCTCGCTGAGTGCCAGCATCACGGGGACGAGCATCAACTCGCGGGCCCATGGTTTCGTCAGCGAACGGGTCGTGAAATTCCGAGGCCCGTTTCTCAACGGCGAGTGGTCGCGGTTCCCATTGTGGCCAGCGCAGGTACGGATCGTGGATGCACCCGCTGCAACAGCAGGCCACCGACACTGCGATGACGAAGCGTCCTCGCATTGAGATCCGTCTCCTGGGGAGTGACAAGAATGCGTTCTTCCGAAGGAAATCCGCTTTTCGTGCCGCGTACCATAGTGAGGCTTCAATTTGGGGCCTATACCGAATCGGATGTCCTCAACGGAGCCTGTGATGAACGTCTCTGACCAACCGCTTCAGCTACCCGATCGCCCCGCTGACGGGCACAAGGGAACGTTTGGCCGCATCCTGATTATCGCCGGAAGCCGAGGCATGAGCGGTGCCGCCTGCCTGTGCGGCGTGTCTGCCCTGCGCGGCGGCGCCGGATTGGTGTATCTCGCTGTGCCGCATAGCGTTCAGTCGATCGTTGCCAGCTACGAGCCGAGCTATCTCACGCTCGAGTTCCCGGATCTTGCCGACACCGGCATGCTCACCGAGCCGGTTCGGCAGTCGTTGTTGTCGGCTCTCAAGGATAAGGACGCCGTCGCCATCGGCCCGGGGCTGGGGAATTCGGCAGCGGTCGGGGAACTGGTGCGTTTCGCCTTGGCCGAAGCGAAAGCTCCTGCCGTCATCGATGCTGACGGCCTCAACGTGCTGGCCGAGACGTTTCAAGCCGGCGCGTTCAAGGCATATTCCGCGGCTCCGCGGATTCTGACTCCGCATCCCGGCGAGTTCACGCGGCTCTCCGGACTTTCGATGAATGAGATTCAGTCAAATCGAGAGGCCGTCGCCCGCGAGTTCGCAGCCCGCCACAACGTCGTGCTGCTGCTCAAGGGGCCGCAGACGATCATCACCGACGGCGAGCGTATTGCCTTCAATTCGACGGGCAACAGCGGCATGGCGACCGGTGGCTCAGGTGACGTCTTGACGGGCCTGATCGCGGCACTGCTTGGTCAAAAGCTGTCGCCGTTTGAGGCTGCTCGAACAGGAGCGTACCTGCACGGTTTGGCGGGCGATCTAGCCGCCGAGGAACTCTCAGAACCGGGGCTGATCTCTTCTGATCTGCCACTCTATTTGGCTCGTGCCTGGAAGCGAGTTCTCAATAAGTCATAGGGCTGAAAAACAGAACGCTCCGCATCACAAGCAACAGCCGGTTGCCAGTGATGCGGAGCGTATCCGTATTTCTTGCTGTGCTGCCGCCTGACGCGGCATCACGCGCGGATGCTTGAAGCTCGTCTTAGCGCAACTTCTGGTGGCACGTCTTACAACGGACACGCATCCGCACGATCTTGTTGCACTTTGGGCAGCGCTGAGTGCTGCGAGCCTTGTGCAACTTCGTTCGGGGGCGAATGACCATCTCTCACCTTTCAAACCTGAAACCTGCGGGCAATCCATTTAAAACGGGGCAGAAAACTTAGTGGAAGCCGCCCCGAGTCGCAAGCCACCGCTCTGTTTCTAACACCTTGGGCAGTTTAGCAACGATGACGCACTTTTCTGTTAGCTGCCTTCAGAATGTATTCAACGGCGTCCGGAGTCTTGCAGGCGGTATCCCCGTGATCGACATCGACTTTGCCAATTCGTTTCGCTGTGGCGATGGCTTCGTCTCGCAGTTCCGGGACGGCAATGCCAATCGACATCACGGCGCTGTTCATCTGGTAGCGTGCCATGTTGGGAGAATCGTGAATCTGTTCTTCGATGGTTCCCAGCAGGTTGCGGCAATAGTCCAGATCGACGGTCTCAGGCGCATCTCGCAACTGGCAGCACAACACGCAGTAGCCCGCCTGACGCGGAAACTCCTGTTTGCTTTTCATCCACTTGTCGCGCAGGCGGTTCGCATGTCGAGAACTCGCGACCACAGCGGCTAGGTAACCAACGAGTCCCCTGTAGGTTGACTCTTTCAGCCACTTGTCTGCTTCAGCCGCAGTCAGTTTCTCGGGATCGGCGATCATCAGGGCCAGTGTTCGGGCGTCCGAATTGCCCGTCTCCCACAGCCCCTGAGCGAGTTCGTGATCGACTTTGATCTTCTTCACGAGCTTGCCGAGGTTGGCGAAGCTGACGCCGTACACATTGTCACCAGCGCCGTGGCGGCGGTAGGTCTTGATGTTCTGTTCGGTGCCGAGTTCCTGCAGCGTGGACAGCGTTTCTTCGAGAGTCATGGCCCTCTCCTTACCGAATGATTCATAGAATTGCCTATCCGGAAAAATCTTGCATCGGCTAAGGTATCTCTGTTGCTGATCGAATCGGTCAAGGGATTCACTCGCTTTTGATAGACCAGCTCGCCGCGGTAGGGAGACGAGGACTAATGGGCATGTCGTCCGAGTACAACATTCAGTCGAGCCGAGGTTACTCTGTCGTCACTTTTGATAGCTCTTTATCGGACTGCAAGTGGGGTGACATCGAACGCATTGGCGTTGAACTTCGCACGGCGTTGAGCAGTCAAAACCGGCCGCACTGGCTGATCGATTTGACTCCGCTGGAGTTTATGGGCAGCTCAATCGTCGCCTTGCTGGTGCGCATCTGGAAGTCGTTGCAGGAACGCGAAGGCGGTATGGTCGTTGTGAATCCAAATTCGATGACCAAGGAAGTGCTGGAGATCGCGGGCCTCAACAAAGTCTGGACTATTTGCGCAACGCGCGACGAGGGTGAGCAGGCCATCAAGAAGCTGGTTCCGAATGAAGGGCCGAAGGCGACCGCAGTTTTTGCGGCGCTGCTGGGGTGGGTGGTTGCGGGCTGTGCAGTCGCGATTTTGCTGGGATCTCAAAACGGTGTGCTGGGCCTGACATCGGAGGCCGTGCAGGCTTCCAGTTATGCGTGCGGCGGTATTGCTGCGCTATGCGGGCTGGTCACGGCAATTACGGGTAGGCAATCGTGGCGCCTTATCGGCGTGGTGCTGCTGGTGACGGCCGGCGGTTTGATCGCGACGATTGCGTCACGCGGTGTCTAGCCGATCGGGCCAGTGAGTGTTTGGCGCTCAAAGACTCTGACCTTGAACTACTCCAGTGGAGATCATCATGACGAGCAGCATTGAAGTTGGGACGAAGTCCGCGCACCCCGATGCTGATGCGGAGATCCGGCAGCGAGCT
Source organism: uncultured Planctomycetaceae bacterium (assembly GCA_964386705.1). Taxonomy (GTDB): domain Bacteria; phylum Planctomycetota; class Planctomycetia; order Planctomycetales; family Planctomycetaceae; genus AM-0621. The sequence goes on along the minus strand of CAYLTY010000030.1, from coordinate 16,119 downwards.
CTGCAGGAAGAGTTGCGTGAACTGGTGGATGTTGTTGGTCCGGCTTCACTGGTGGACCTGCTGCTCGAACGAGCTTTTCAACTCAACGCCACCGACGTGCATCTCGATCCAACCGAGACCGGCCTAAGAGTTCGCTTGCGCGTGGACGGCATGCTGCACGATGTGCTGCAGCTACCCAGCAATTTGATCGGTCAGGTGATGTCGCGGCTGAAGTTGATGGCCGGCATGGACATTACGGAGCGTCGTTTCGCTCAAGACGGTCACATTTCGAAAGCGGTCATTAAACAGCATCGTGATATCCGGGTTGGTTCTGGTCCGACTGTGTGTGGCGAACGGCTGGTGTTGCGTTTGATGCCCGATGACCAGGTCTTGACGGGACTTCATGAACTCGGCCTAGAACCGGATCAGTTGGCCCGAGTGCGGCAGGCAGTCGAAATTCCCTACGGTGTTGTCATGGCCGTCGGGCCGGTCGGTTCCGGTAAGAGCACAACGCTGTATGGGTGCCTCACGCAGCGGAATCGTCCGACCGAAAGCATTCTCACGATCGAAGATCCCGTCGAACGCCGGCTGGAAGGCGTCGTTCAGGTGCAGGTCGATCCGAAGATCGACTTCTCGTTTGTGAAGGCGCTCCGCGGTGTTTTGCGCCAAGACCCCGACGTACTGATGATTGGCGAGATTCGCGATCCTGAGTCGGCTCATATTGCCGTGCGAGCGGGGCTGACCGGCGTGACTGTGTTCACCACCTTACATGCCAGCGACAGCGTGGCTGCAATGGATGTGCTGCGCGAGTTTGACATTCCTCCGATGTTCCTGGTGGATGGTTTGAAGTGCGTGATCGCTCAGCGGCTGCTGCGTAAAGTTTGTTCGCATTGTCGCGAAGAACATCCGGTCGATTCCCTGGCGGCCCAAATACTGAAGTTGAGTCCTGAAGAAGCCGCATCGCAAAAACTGGCTCGCGGCAAGGGTTGCGATTTCTGCTTCCACACAGGCTACGCAGGTCGTACGGGCGTGTATGAAGTGCTGGCAATTTCCTCAGAACTGCGGCAGGCGATTCTGCGCAATGATGGTCAGGATGATCTGCGGCGTATTGCGATTGACGCAGGTCTGGTAACGCTCGAACAGTCGGGTCGCCTGAAAGTACTCCGTGGCGAAACGACCGTGGAAGAACTACTCAGCTTGGTCTCGACCTTTAGCACCTAGTTTCGTTCAATTGCACACTGCTGCGCCGGACATGTGCGGCAGGATCGACACACGCAGGGTAGCGGCTCTCCATGCGACGCTCGCCGGGGCTTGTTGCTGACGCAACGGGTTGGATGTTCTTACCACGGACGGAAATTTCTGAATGGAAATCCTGCGAGCCATTATTCTGGGCGTTGTGCAAGGCATCGGGGAGTTTCTGCCAATCAGTTCGTCTGGCCATCTCGTGATCGTGGGCGATCTGCTGACAAACGTCTTCAAGATGGGGAGCGAACAGTCGCAGTCGCAGTTACTGCTGGAGAACGTCGTTCTGCATCTGGGCACGCTGCTCTCGATTCTGATCGTCTTCCGACGCGAAATCTGGAAGCTGCGCCGGCAGCCCCGAGTGTGCCTCAACATTGTGATTGCGTCCATTCCCGCCGGAATCCTGGGCATTCTGTTCAAGGACTACTTCGAGGTGATCTTTGCGAAGCCGTGGATTGCGGGGCTGTGCCTGTTCGGCACGGCGGCCATGCTGGTTGTTGGTCAGCGATTGGAACGCAGCGAGTATCCCTATGAAGACTTGCCTCCCCTTCGAGCACTGGCCATCGGCCTGTTTCAGGCGGTCGCGTTGCTGCCCGGCATCTCACGATCCGGCAGCACGATTTCCGGCGGTTTGTTGAACGGCTTGCAGCGAGCGTCCGCCGGCGCCTTCTCATTCCTGATGGCCATTCCCGTCATCGGCGGTGCTGCGTTGCTGGAATTCAAAGACGTCTTTGAAGGCAAACTGGAAATTCAAAATCCGGTACCGTTGGCGGTGGGTGCCGTGACGTCGTTCGTCGTCGGCTGGATCGCGCTGCAGTGGTTGGTGAAGCTGATCGCTCAAGGCAAGCTGCACTGGTTCGCCTACTATTGCGCCGCTGTGGGCACTCTCACCGTTGTTTGGCACCTCTTCCAGGAAGTCCGTGCGGTATCGGCAGCAGCAGCGGGTTAGAGCCGCCAGCCGCGCATCATTCGCCGGCAAGTGCGACACGTCGCCGGAACAAACCGTCAAACCAGCAGAAATTGGGTCAGCACATAGAAGCCCAGAGTTGCGAACGTGAGTGACCGCCAGGCAGGTTCCTGTTTGCGGCCTGAGGCGAGCACAAATCCAGCACTGACCGTTGCGATTAGCGCACCGATGCGTTGGATGAATGCTCCCTGCTCTATCTGACGACGTGCCAGCGATCTGGCGGCATCGCGCTCGGCTTGAGGTAGGCGAGCGGCTTTCGCGATGGCTTGAATGCCGAGACCGGTTTGATTCATTGCCTGGAACTGCACGGCAACTGCAAGCACCGCGAGCAGCAGTGAGGCGATGAAGAGTCTTTGAGCACGCATGGCATTCTCTCCTCGGATAACAGGCTGCGGCTACGAATTGACGCGGTCGCCTCCACAACTGCAGCAGTTTGCAGTCATTCACCTTCAGGGATCATTAAATGACTGATGTAGTCATGGCTTCAGTCTAGCGGCTGGAGACCCTCAGGCGGTGAGGAACCTTCCAGACCTCGTTGTGAAGTCGGCCCGTAGGACCGGTGTTGAGTCGCCTTCGTGCTGATATGGTTCGTTGGAGTGATCAGCTCCTATTCAGCAATCAGCAAACGCGCCGAGTGCGCGGTTTCCCATGAGGCATACATCATGTTGAAGCAACTCGACGTTGAGATCCGGGTGCGGTATTACGAGACCGATGCCATGGGATTTCTGCACCATTCGCGCTATCTGCAATACTTCGAACTCGGCCGTACGGAACTTTACCGGGCTCAGGGCGGTGACTATCGAGCCATGGAAGAGCAGGGCTTCTTCCTGGTGATTGCCCGCGCGGAGGTTCGGTATCGCTTGCCGATTCGCTACGACGACGTAGTTGTCCTGCGGACTACCCTGAGTCGCTCCAGTGCTGCCAAGTTGGAACACGACTACGAGATCTTGCGCGACAATCAGGTGCTTGCGACGGGACACACCGTACTGGGCTGTGTCGATCGGCAAGGTCGTATCCAGCGCATGCCAACACACTTGCTTGATGTCGATGAATAGTCGGCGTGCCCCGCTCAACCTTCCGGCAGAATGATGCCCGCGTGCCAGAAGTCCTTGAGTTGCCGCACGAGCTGCAGAAACTGCTCCATGTTAACCGGCTTGTTCATGTAACCATCAACGTGCAGGTTCTGAGCCGAGGTCAGGTCTTCCTCGGATGTGGAAGCGGTCAGCACAACCACGGGGATTTTTTGGAGCTCCGGGTCGGCCTTGATCTCGGCGAGTACGTCGCGTCCATCACGTCCGGGCAGTCCGAGGTCCAGCAGGATCAAGTCCGGTCGCGGCGCCTTCCCGTAAATGCCCTTTTGATGCACGAAGTTCAGGGCCTCGCCGCCGTCCGTGAGCCAGGTCATACGGTGCTGGACTTGCCCATTTCGCAATGCGCCCATCGTCAGCTTGGCGGCAACCAAACTGTCTTCGACCAGCAGGATCTCCATCGGCCGGCCAACTGTGTCAACTCGCGACATATGAATCCTTCCTCGCGGTGGCGATGAGCGTTATTGGGGGAGCCACTGGCTCAGCCACGGGTACACCACTTTGACGACTAAGAAGTAAGCGCCAACCAAAGCCGCCGCGATCAGAATCAGGTAGATGATCAGCCCGACAAGTCCCAGCGTACTCTCTGTCATGGCGCGGATCGAGCGCCAGATCTTGGCTCGCTTATGCTCCTTGTCGATTTTGGCATACATCTCCTTCATGGATTCGGCTTTGACTTCCGTGGTTTTCACCGCCAGCCGCTTCTTCACCAGGTCCTGGAACTCGGGGTACGCAGCTAATGGCAGGAAGCCGGTCTGTTGGTCTTTCTTCTGAGCCTGAGTTTTTACGTCCAGAACTTCGGACAGAATGCCTTGCTGAATCTGCCGTGTGGACATCTCCTTGACGGTCGTTTCGCCCTTGGCGTTCGTGTACCGCACGAACCACAAGGTGTTGTCCTGGCCGCCCGACTTTGCCTGCACGTCTGACGCGTCTTGAGCTGATGTCTTCAATTGCGGCATCGATGCTGCAGGGCTCGACGGCACTGCTGTGGCGTTCATCGCAGAACGCTGGCGAGTGCGACCGACAGCTCGGCTGGCCGCTTCGGCGGGGTCAATGAAACTCAGCACCTGACTTTCCAGGTTGAGCCGTTCCAGATCGGCGATCAGATCAACGCACGTCGCATAGCGATGCTTGGGCTCCTTCTGAATCATCTTGTCGACGATCAGTTCCAGCTTTTCTGGCACCTGCGGATTGTGTTTGCGAACGGGGAGATACGTGCCCTTTTCCTTGGCAACGATCAGCTTCAGAACCGTTTCGCCCTCGAACGGCAGCTTGCCCGCAAGGAAGTAGTAGAGCATGACACCCAGCGCGTAGATGTCCGTGCGATGATCAACGGACTTGGCGTTACGCGCCTGTTCGGGCGGCATATAGAGCGGTGTGCCCAAACCAGTGCCGCTTTGGGTCATCGACATATCTTCGTCGTCAAGCGCCTTCGCGAGGCCGAAGTCCGCGACCTTCACCGCTCCTTTCTTCGTGACGAGGATGTTGTCCGGCTTGATGTCACGATGAATGAGCGTCAGTTCGTGAGCGTGCGACAGCGCGTCTGCGCAACACAACACGACATGAACAGCATCGCCGACCGGCAACTTGCCCAGCTGGTTCATCCAGTGCTGCATGCTCTTGCCGTCGATGTACTCGATTGCAGCGTAGTTGTACCCCTTATCTGAATCCGCCGCGTAAACCTTCACCGCGTTCGGATGGTCGATCTTGGCCATGGCTCGTGCTTCGCGGACGAAGCGTTCGACGAAGCCCGGCTTCTTGGCCATGTCTTTCGACAGGATCTTAAGGGCGACGTTGCGGTCGAGCTTGATGTCATTGGCGAGGTAGACCTCACCCATACCGCCCTGACCAAGTTTCTTTAGCAGCTTGAAGTCGCCCAGTTGGACATCCTTCTTCTTCTCCCCCGACGAGCCCGATTTCTTCGCTGCGGACTTTGTGTCGGCGGTATCCGGGCCGTCGGTATTCGAGCTGGCGGCCGCTCCGGTCTTTTTACCGGGTACGAAGGTTTCTCCGAGGCCGTCGTTCTTTGCACTCTCTGCCATGAGGTTCTGTCCTGGAGAAACGTGAGGCTCGTTTCAGGAGCGGAGCGGATCAGCGCCGCGCTTCCAGCTGACTCAGACGGTCGGATTATGAATGGCGAATTGAATGAAGCAAATCCTGAAGCGGCTTGTGAGCGCGTGATGGACTGAGATCATCTCCTCACTGAGCCTGAATTGTCAGGCAGGCTCAGTTTTGGACTTGGGATCGAGAAGCACTTTCAGGACGGGTTTAGTACGCGTAAATTCAAGTGCCTCAATGGTTTGTTCGAGCGGGAAGCGCGCTGAGATCAGCGGCTTCACTTTCACGCGGCCCGCGGCGAGGCCAGCAATTGCGTCGGCGAACGGACCGCAGCGCGAGCCGACTACTCGCACCTCGTCGATCACAACCGGAGCCAGCGCCAAGGTTTGCTCTCCCGCAACAGTCGTCTTCAAAATAACGGTTCCCCACGGACGGACCCATTGCAGAGCCGTCGTCAGGCCTGCTGCGGAACCGGTGCAGTCGACGACGATTTCGGCGCTTCGATTGGGCGTCGCATCGCTGAGTAGCACCGTCTCAATCCCAAGCTCATTTAAGACTTGCAGCTTTTGTAGATGTTTTCCCACGACCAGCACGCGGCAGCCGAAATCTGCCAAAACTTGGGCGCAAACGTTGCCAAGCCGCCCGTCACCGAGAATCACTACTCGCGTCTTGGTGCGCACGAGTTGCTGCCGGAGGATCTGATAGGCCGCTGCCACTGGCTCAATGAACACGGCCTCGTCGTCGGACAGAGAATCCGGCACAACATGGAGATTCTTCACCGGGACTGAAATGGCGTCCGCAAAGGCACCATCGCGGTTCAAAATGCCGATCACGGACCGATTTGGACAATGAGTCGGCAGACCCATGAGGCACGTTTCACACTGCCAGCAACTGCAGTTGATCTCGCCGACGACGCGCTGGCCCATCAGTTTTCCGTAGCGAGCAATTCCCACGAATTCGTGGCCTAAAACGCCGCAAAAGCCCATGTAGCCACGCATTAGCTGCAGATCTGTTTCGCAGATTCCGGCCCTCAAAACGTCAACGACAACGTCCTTTTCCGTGGGAACGGGCTCCGGATAGTCGTGCTTCACCGAGACCGTCTGACCGGACAAATGGACCGCCAGCATGTAGAAACTCCCGCCAGAACTTGGCACGGATGGTTTTGCACTTGGGGCAAAGGCCGCTAAACTTCCGCCCCTCATTTGGATTACAACGCGACTTGTGCGGTCCTGGGCGGGCCACTCAGTCGTGCTTCACTTACTTCGAATCAAAAGGATGGGAACGTAGTCATGGCTCACAAGAAAGGGCAAGGATCGACGCGCAATGGTCGTGAGTCGCATTCGAAGCGCTTGGGCATCAAGAAGTTTGGCGGCGAGTACGTCATTCCGGGCAACATCCTGATTCGTCAGCGTGGAACCCGTTGGCACCCCGGCAAGAATGTTGGCATCGGACGCGATCACACGCTGTTCGCCCTCGTCGAAGGCAAAGTTCGCTTTGACCAGGACGGCGGTCGCATCAACATTGACCCCGTGGCAGCTGAAGTCGCCGCTTCGAACTAGAGCCAGCTGCGGACTCAATCCAGATAGCATTAACGGACGGGTTAAGCCCGTCCGTTTTCTTTTATGGCAGCGAATTTCAGGGTGCACAGGATGCCGCGCCGGTAACCGTAATGAACCGGCGCGCTGCTTCCGTCTGACTCCTAGTTTCTCGTCTCACCCGAGCAAGTCTTACGGATTCACCAGGAAGTGGCAGATGTCGCCATCCTGCATGACGTAAGTTTTGCCCTCGACGCGCAGCTTGCCTGCGGATCGAATATCTTTTTCGGTTTTGAAGGCCTCGAGATCTTCGAGTGAATAGATTTCGGCCCGAATGAAGCCTTTCTCGAAGTCGGTATGGATCACACCCGCCGCTTGAGGAGCTAAAGCTCCGACCGGGACTGTCCAGGCACGGATTTCGATTTCGCCTGCCGTGAAGAAGCTCTGCACTCCTAGCACGCGATAAGCCTCGCGAGCGAGAACGGCCAGAGCCGGTTCGGCCAAGCCGGATGACGCCAGCATTTCGGCTCGGTCGGCCTCATCGAGTTCCGCGATTTCCGCTTCCAATTTCGCACAAACCGGAACAACGCCCGCGCCGACCTTTTCGGCATACTCGCGAACTTGCTGTACCAGCGGGTTCTTCCCTTCCAGATCGGTTTCGTCGACGTTGGCGACGTACAGCACTTTCTTGGCGGTCATCAGTCCGAAGCTGTTGACGATTTTCTGTTCGTCCTCGTTGAACTCCAGCTTGCGCAGCGGCTGATCGGCCTGCAATTGGGCCAGACACTTCTTGATGACTTCAACACGCGCCTTCGCTTCCTTGTCGTTGCCGCGCGCGGATCGCTCAGCCTTGCCGAGCGACGAATCCAACGTCTGCAGGTCAGCCAGCATGAGTTCGATTTCGATCGTTTCGATGTCCGAAACCGGGTTCACCTTGCCAGCGACGTGAATCACGTCCGGATCGTCGAAGCAGCGAACGACCTGCAGAATGGCGTCCACTTCGCGGATGTGGCTGAGGAATTTGTTGCCTAGGCCCTGCCCTTCGCTGGCTCCCTTCACGATGCCTGCGATGTCCACCAGCTTCAACGCGGCGGGCACAATGCGGTTCGTCTTCACCAGCTTGTGGATCCGATCCAGGCGGCTGTCTGGCACACTCACGACGCCTTCGTTCGGCTCGATGGTGCAGAACGGATAGTTCGCACTCTGGGCCTGCTTGGAACTCGTCAGAGCATTGAACAACGTGCTTTTGCCGACGTTCGGCAAACCAACAATTCCGGCTTCCATAATGCCGCTACTACCTTCGTGAAGACCGTTTATAAGCGACCTCGCCCGTCACGCGACGAACGAAGGGGGGCGTCTGATATCAGACCTGCCTCAAATTGGCACGCCCAAGGCCGGTTTGAAGTCTCAAATCTCGGGATTCCAAGGCACCAACTGAGCACTTTCGTCGCGCAGGTTGATCCATTCAATCCTCGGCAACCTCGGCAGCAATTGCGGAAAATGCTCGTCGACGGCGTCCGCGGCGTCGCTGGACGGCACTGCGACCGATTTCGCCAGAATCAACCTTTGAGCCGGCCAGCACACCGTCAGCCAGCCGGCGATGGAATCCGTTGTGACGGTCCAGTCGCGAGGCAATTCGGCACCGCGTTCGCGTTCAAACAACTCCAGCCAGGGTCGAGGTTCCAGAATCGGCACCTGATCTGATTGCCACCCGGCTTCTGCATGCGTTCTGGTACGAACCACATCAGCATTGGGTAACAATTGCGAGAGCAGCCGTGCGGTCAGACTGAGCGAATCAATTGCCAGCCAGTGGCTGCGTTCTGGCCCCAGAGCGTGTAGCTGGTCCCACTCGCGCACCACATCCGCCGCCGGACCGCCACCGGCAACCAGCAGCACTCGTTCGCCTTCCAGACAGTGAAGAAGCCGCTGCAGTCGCTCCCCCAGGTCGGGCAGCGACAGCAAACTTCCTCCGACTTTGATCACCGTCACCGACATGGCAGTTTGACTCACAGACGCGACAAATCCGATTGAGCAGCTCAGAATCGAGCCCTCATCCAGCGGCTCGATTCACTCTCTTAATGGACCTCGCGATGAAGATCACCCGACTTGATGTCATTCCTCTGACCGGCGACACCGTGGACGGTGGCTGGCCTCAAGGGCACGAGCCCGAAGAAAACCTGCACACGCTCGTCGAGGTTCACACAGACGAAGGTCTCAGCGGTGTGGGAAGCTGCTTCACGTCCGGCAAACTCATTGAAGGCGCGTCGCAGTTGCTGTGGCCGCTGCTGAAGGGAGAGTCTGGCATCGAGCCCGAGCGAGTCAGCGAGAAGCTGCGGCAGTCTTCGTTCTGGCAAGGTCGCGGCGGTTCGGTCGAGCACGCGATCTCGGGCATCGACATCGCTCTGTGGGACATTATGGGCCAAGCCTGCAACCAACCTGTCTCGCGGCTGCTGGGCGGCAATTACCGCACGCGCATCAAGCCGTACGGGTCGATTCTGTTCGAAGAACCAGATGCCTTGCGGGCCAAGCTGGAAGCCACCGTCAGTCGCGGCTTCAAGTCCATCAAAATGGGCTGGCGACCGTTTGGTCGGCGCGATCGCAAGTTCGATGAACTGCTCATCAAGACTGCCCGTCAGACCGTCGGCGAAAAGGTGGAACTGATGGTCGACGCTGGCGGCAGCGAACAATTCTGGCCACATGGTCTGAACTGGGCTCGCGAAACGGCCAAGATGCTGTCGCACTACGACATCACGTGGTTTGAAGAAGCCCTGCCGCCCGACGACATCGAGGGCTACATCGAACTCACAAAGCAGTCGCCTGTCCCAATCGCGACGGGGGAAGTGCTGACGCGCCGGCAGTCGTTCATTCCGTGGATCGAACGACGCGCGGTCGACATCATCCAGCCGGACAGCACCAAGAACGGCGGCCTCAGTGAATCACGTCGCATCGCCTGGATGGCCTTCGACCACAACGTGCAGATGGTCACCCACGGCTGGAACACGGCCATCGGTGTTGCCGCAGATCTGCAACTCGCTGCCGCGATGCCGGTCGCGCGGTATGTCGAATACCTCACCCCGTGCGCCTACATCGAAGAACTGATTGAGGAAAAATTCGTCATCGACGCTGAAGGCTATCTCGAGATCCCCCAACGCCCCGGCATCGGAGTCCATCTCGACCGCGACAAGATGAAGATTTTTGGTAAGGAGAAGATCACGTTTCGCCTGTGACGATGTTCTTCGATCAAGATTTTCAGCCACGGATTGAACACAGATGAAACACGGATTAGGAAGGCTTTAAAAGTCATTCAATTAACCTTTATCCGTGTTCCATCTGTGTTTCATCCGTGGCTCTTCAGTCTGATGCCTGGTGAACTTTCCGCTGGCGGGGTTCTGGTACCTTGGCCGCAATCTCGTCCAGTTCTTTGGCGAGTTGTGTCGCTGAGTCGCGGACGTTTTCGTGGACGTGCTTGATGAGCAGGTTTAAACGCTCGCGATTTTTCTGCGTCGGAAAGAGCCGTACTGCAGCGACAGCCCATAGTTGCTCCCGTTCGTCGGATGACTCGGCGAGACTCTGCACGTAGGGCTGATCCCGATTGGCCTTGAATGCCTCGGTGATGATCGCGATTCGAGTTCCCTCATCCGTGGGATGGCCACTGATCCGGTCGATGATTTCTTCACCGGCCCGTTGTGGGCGGTTGGCCTTCGCCAGGTCCCTCTGGAGCCGCTCCAGCTCGTGCTTCATGTTGGTCTGGCGCTGACCTTTGAGCTGATCCATTCGCTCGCTGGTCTTTGCCACGAGTTGTTCCAGAACTTGCTGACGTTTGTCGCTCGGAATCTTAGGAATCAACTCGTGCCAACCGTGGTCGAAGTGTGGCTCCTTGCGACCGACCAGCCAGGCATCGACATACATCTGCGCCGTCGTGTTGGGCTCGATGCGCAACAGGTACCTCCACTGCTCAGCGGTGGGTTCATGACTGTCGCCAGCATTCGCCCCTCGGCGGATGGCATCTCGGAAGAAAGGCCAGACTTGCACAGCCAGGCTGTTCGGCAAATGAGGATCGTCGAGGAACACAAACTCCAGTTCGCTTGATCCGCCGTGACGACGCAACTGGCGACAGATCTCTTCGGCATGTTGCAATAGATCCCTGGAATGTTCCGCGCGCCAACGCTTCGCAACAGGATCATCCAACTTGCTGAGCTGTTGCAGTCGCTCACTGGCATCATAGTTCTGCACAAACGGCACATGACGAGGTGCATCAGACGCATAGATGCCCGAGTTCGACAACCGCGCAGCCAGATTTCCACCGAGGTAGGACGACCAAAAGTCCGAGATCTCATAGTAAGTATGATAGCGCGCCAGCTCGGGAATCAGACGATCTTCCAGGACGTTGTCATCGTACGGCATTTCCGCATCGAGCCGTCGGTCCAGCCGATGAACCAGATGTGCCAAGGCGAAGTCGCTGGGCTGCAATTGCAGGCGCTTTGGTTTCCAACCTGGCCGCGTTCCGAACTGAGGCACTCCGAACCGCGAACGATTCCAATGATCTCCGACTTGTGCCCAACCCAGGCTTCGCAGTCGCGCGACGGCAGCATCAGCCACCGTGTGGGCATCGACCAGTTTTGCCAGTTGTTCGACGGCCCGGCCGGCAGGACTGTCCGTCGCGTACGAACTCTGCTCGTTAGCCTGCGCTGCGATCGTCTGAAACTTCTGCCAGGCCTCAGCGGCAGATTTCACGTCGTCGAGCGCGTATTCGCGAGCAGCCATTCGATCCAGCAAACCCAGCAGTTGCGGCTCGTGTTCGGCAAGATCCAACAGCTTGTTGCGGAGCGCCGGTCCGTAACTGGCGACGGTCGTTTCCCAGTCTGGTCCGACTTCGTAGTCTCGCAACCGGGCATGGTCGATAATCCGTCGAAAGACTGCCTCGCGTTTCTTGAACTGCACATCGAGCGACAGCGTCGCCGGGTACCAACTGCGTCCCTGAAATGTGCCTCCGCCACCGCTTGATCCGTGGTTGCGTCCCACATCCGTTCCATCCAGCTCGGTGCGAAAAAACACCCGCAGCTTGTCGCTCTCACCAGAACCCGGTCTCGGACTGACATGCAACGGATGCTGCGACCAGGTTGAGGACTCATAACCGTCTTCGTTCCGGTCGAGCGGTGCGGACTCCCACGCGGGCAATGCCTGCAACGCTCCAATGGTCGTATGAACCGGCGATTGGCCGAGGTAGACGCCGTTCGCCAGAATGTCGACGTGATCGGTTTGATCTCCGAGATCAATGATGACGGGGCACTGGTCGATGTCTCCTTCGGCTTCGATGTCCCGTGTAGCGGCGAACAATCCGACCTCGCCGCCGAACAGCAAGGTCACATGCCAGGCCACCAGCCACATGATCGCTGCCACCGTTCGCCACCAGCACAGCAGCATGGCCACACCAACGGCGGCAGCATGTGCGGCAAGAATCAGGAGCACGCGATCGCGTTGCTGATCTGTCGGCTCCCAGCCGTTCTGAAGTAGCTGCACCGCTTCCGACGTCGCGAGCAACGCCATGCCACCTAATGCACCGAGCAAGAGCGATTCGGCCCAACGCGCGGTCCGACTCGGCCTCGGGGCGGGGTGAGGCAAGAAGCTCTCAATCGGTCGGCCACCACCGGCGAACCAGCGATACGACCACCGAAACGCTGCCCAGAGCAACAACGGAACTCCAATGTAGGAGCCAATGAGCATGGCGTACGACAGCACCAGTTGAGCGGTCGCGTTCATATGCGCACCTCCATTCGACTTTGCAGCCGGAAAGCTCCCCAGAACGCAATGAGCCCAACGACAATCCAGCACGCCATCGCCGATGGCACCAGCCAGTTCGGTCCGATTCGGTCCCACTGAGTAAACGGCATCAGCAACGCCACAATCACAAACACCCGCGCCAACCAGCGACCGCCTCGCAGCCCTCGGAACGGTTGAGCTTCCCGCACCCAGGCGTAGTTCAGCACCGCCATCCAAACCATCTCTGCAATGAGAATGAAGACGGGTGAAGACCTCTCCAACGGAGCCAGTACAAAGAAGCGTTGATTGTCCAGGAGATTGCTTTGGATCCACACCCGAGCCGGTGACCAGATCAACGCCGCCACCGGAATCCAGACTGCCAGGATCGCCAGCCATGTGGCCACGACGACATGTCGCCACAGCGTCTGCCGCGAGAATCCCTGACAATACAAATGCGCCATGCTGCTGCTACGCGGGCGCCCCAGGCACAGATGCAGCGCGTAGCCATGCAAGAGAATCAAGATCCACAGCGTCGTGTCGCGCATCCAGAAGATCGGCCCCGGATACAGCGCCACAAACAGCGCGAAGATCGGGACGGCGATCGAAGTCACCGGTAGCGTCTGCCATAACAACCACCGCAAGAGTGCCGGCTTCAACATGGTTTCTCACTCCCAGTAGGGTGGGTCGCAAGACCCACCACATCGCAGCTTGGTGGGTCTCGTACCTCGACCCACCCTACGAGTCCTGTGATCACACTCATCACGACGCCTCCGCATATTCGGTGCAGGCGAAGTACAACATCTCCAAGCCAACCGGACGGACGACCGCTCGTTCGGAGAGACAACCTTGCAACCGCCGATCGACATCGCCGCCGGGTGTTCTCACCCACGTAACTCGCGACGAGGACGCACGCTTCGAGCCCAGCACGCGCATCCCATCGCCCCATTGCAGCGGCACTTGATCGGCGGGTAGTTCAATCTCACGCACCTCTTCTCGAAGTGTTTCCAACGACGCCTGCAAGGTGATCTGCCCGTGCTGAATCAACACCAGTTCGTCCGCGATACGTTCCACATCAGCAATCACATGTGAAGCGACCACGACCGCTGTATTGCGTTCGTTCGCCAACTCCCTGAGCCGGTCATAAAGCTCTCGGCGCACCGCCGGATCCAATCCGTCGGCCGGTTCGTCGAGCAATAACACTTCCGGCCGACTGGCAATCGACAGAGCCAATTCAGCCCAACGCTGCTGCCCCTTGCTGAAGGTCCAAAAGCGACGATTCAACGGCAGCCCGCGCTGTTTCACAAGCTCTTCAGCCAACGCTCGATCGAACTGCGGATAAGCCGCCGCATGCAGATCCATCAACTGTCGAATCGTGACCCACTTCGGTGGACTGCAGCCTTCCAGTACACAGCACACACGATTTGTCACGCTGTCCGGCAATGAATCGCTGCGAGTTCCCAGCAGCGTCGAACTGCCACTGGTCGGAATCAACAGCCCGCGCACAAGCTTGAACAACGTCGTCTTGCCGGAGCCATTCGGTCCCAACAGTGCCACCACATTACCTGCTGAAGCTTGCCAGCTGATGTCACGCAAGACGGCCGTTTTACCAAACATGCGGCCGAGTTCGTGAGTTTCGATGCAAAGGTCGCTCATAACCCGCGCTCCATTTCATCAGCCACAGTTCGCACAATGTCAGCGACTTCCGACGGACTGGCCCCGAAGCCGCAGCCTTCAGCAATCAATCTGCGCGCTAACTCCGAGAGTTCTTTTCGCCGCGAGATCAGCGTTCGCGTGTGTTGCGGCTCCGTGACGAAAGCTCCACGCCCATGCTGCAAGACAATGAATCCCGCATGCGACAGTTCGTCGTACGCCTTCACGACGGTCCGCATGTTGATCTTCAGCTCGGAAGCCAACACACGAACGCTCGGCAGTTGCTCGCCCGCCGCCAAACCACCGCTGGCGATCTGATACTTGATCGCCTCGACAATCTGACGGTACAGCGGCTCGCCGCTATGTGGATCTAATCGCAAGAGCATGTCACCAGTTCCTTCTGTTGTATAACTCATACAACAGTTGGCGTGCAACAGTAGCTTTCGCCTTTCTTTGCTACCGGTCGTTCCCAAGCTCTGCTTCCATCACCGGAGCTGGAAACAGCCTCAGCGGATGCCAAGCAGGAAACGAAGCTTCCGCAGACCCGTCCCCAAGCGGAGCTTGGGAACGAGACAAAAGTAGGGCGGGCAATTCTGTCGACCAGCGTTTCGGCGGTCAGGATTGTCCGCCCTACAGACCTGGCCACTGGGGCGTTATTCTGCTGGCTGATTGACACTCACAGCTTGAGAACCTGAACGTCACCCACGGAGCCTCTGATGGCGATCGATATCGCGGTTATTCCAGTCGCCGGGCACGGCACGCGACTCTTGCCAGCTACCAAATCTCAACCGAAGGAAATGCTTCCGGTCGGCCGCAAACCGGTCGTGCAGTACATCGTCGAGGAACTGACGAACTCACAGATCCGCCGCATCCTGTTCATTACCGGCGCGAGCAAGACGTCCATCGAGAACCACTTCGACATCGACGAACGGCTCATCAACTACCTGCGTGAGTCGGGGCGCGAAGAAGAACTCGCGGAACTCGACTTTGAACGCAAGGACGTCGAATATTTTTATACGCGGCAACGACGGCAACTGGGTCTGGGTCATGCCGTGCTGTGCGCGAAGTCGCTCGTCGGCCAGCAGCCCTTCGTAGTCGCGCTGGGCGATTCGATCATTGGCATCAACGCGAAGTCGGACATCGTGCAGCGCATGGTCGAACAATTTGAGACCGCCAAGGCCGATGTCGTCGTCGCCTTTGAGGAAGTGCCTCGGAACGAAGTCGTGCGTTACGGCATCGCCGCTCCGCGCGGTCCCATTGGTGACATCTTCGAACTACAGGACGTGATCGAAAAACCTTCCGAGAGCGAAGCTCCCAGCAATCTCGCCGTCGCCGCCCGCTATGTCTTCAGCCCGGCCATCTTCGACGAACTGGCAACGACCAAGCCCGGCAAGGGTGGTGAGATCCAGCTTACGGACGCCATGCGTTCGCTGCTGAAGAAGGGAGCCAAAGGCATCGGCCTGCGATTGCCCGCCAGCGAACCGCGTTTCGACATCGGCAACTACGAAAGCTACTACCAGGCGTTCGTCGACTTCGCCCTCGCCGACCCTGATCACGGCCCAGCCTTGCGGGAACACCTGAAACGAACGCTCAAGTAAGCCGTGTGCGAGCTGCCGTAAACACCAATTGTGACGGCATTTCCGCAAGCACCGGAAAGGCGGTTTGTGACGTAGCGACGGATCGCTCAGACCCCTCACGGAAACCCTCCGGCACGTCCCGAAACAATTCGTCGAGGCAAGTTGCATCGCCCGAAATCCCTGCCTATAGTCCGCCCCGCTTGCGGAGGACAGGTAGCTCAGTTGGTAGAGCACAGGACTGAAAATCCTGGTGTCGCCGGTTC
>CAYLTY010000029.1:0-54012 GCA_964386705.1 uncultured Planctomycetaceae bacterium | reverse complement strand
TCGAGCGCACGTAAGACCTGCTGGGCGATCAGATCATCCACGGCCCGCGCTGCCAGTCCTGGGCAGCGCGGTTCCAGGCCGGTGAGTTCTCGATGGTTGCAGTCATACTGGGCTTTGCCATGAGCTTGATAGAGAGTGCGCATCCGTCGGCCGCAATTGCCACAGACGAGCAATCCGGAAAGCAGCGTGACGCCCGAGCGGGGCGCCCCCTGGCAATCGAATTGATTCCTGTTTTGCTTGATCCGCTCTCGATTTTGCAGATACCGCTCCCATGAGATGTATGCGGGGAGTCGGTCTTTGAGCAGCACTTTCCACTTTTCCATCGGCACGCGCGGTCGATATTTCGTGGACGACAACTTCTGTTTTGGATCAGCCGACTGACGACCAAAGCTGTAAGCGCCCGCGTAGATCGGATGCGCGAGCACGTTCGCCAAAGTGCAAATGCTTGGACGACGCCAATCCAGTTGTCCCTTCTTCGCTCCCCTCTGGGGCCGGATTGGCAACTGAATGTCATGGCGAATCAGCCAGTGAAACAGCCCATAGATGGTGCCCAATTCGTCGAACTTATCGAAGATTAACCGGATGACATCCCGGGCCTGTTCATCGGGATCAAAGTCGACTTTTCCTGTTGGCAGGATCACATAACCCACCGGCACGCTGAAGAACAGCTCACCCCGCTGGGCCTTATGGTCCCGGCCGCGTTCCAGGCGATTGCACATGAGGTGCAATTCCATTTCACTCATGATCCCCTTGAGACCCAGCAGAAGCCGGTCATTGGGGTCATGGCCATCATAGACGCCATCGGCATCGGCGATGAGCGTGCCGAAAACGGCGCACATTTCAAAGAAGGCGTGCCAATCCCGGGATGAACGAGCTAGACGGCTCATTTCCAGGCCAAGAACCATGCCGACATGGTCCAGTGTCACTTCGGTGATCAAACGCTGGAAGCCGCTTCGGCCTTCGGCGGTCCGACCACTCTTTCCCTGATCTTCGTCAATAATCAGGACCCGCTCGCGCGGCCACCCATAAGCGACCGCCTGGTCGGCGAAACCATACTGCCGCGCCGTAGACTCGCGATGTTCCAAAACTTGTGTGGGCGAAGACTGCCGCACATACACGATGGCGAGCTTCTCCAGGTGGCCTGGCAAAACCTTCGGTGAATTCGTTCGGTTCAACGATCCGCTCAGCGGAGCGGGCACGCTTATCTCAGCAGTCTTCATGATGCTCCTCCCTGACGTTTGGGGGGAGTTGAAGCTGTTGTCCGATGATTTGACCGAGTACTCGTAGCGTTCGCTGACGATCTTCCGGTCGCAGCCTCTCCCAGAGGCGATTCAGGGCGATCCGCTGGCTGGGCGTCAGTTCCAGCGGAAAAAAATTCCTTCCTGCCGATCTCGCATGACCTTCCTCCTTGAGTCGTGTGGCGATGGGCCTCGTACCAATCAGCAAGGTTCAACAATGCGGAAACAGACAATAACGGAAACTTGGATAAGACATCGCAGTTTACTTGGCGCGTTTTATGTTTATTGCTTCTGGGGTGAGCGGAGGCAGTTGGATCGCTTCATACAGGGTTACGCCGTCGAGAGAGCGCGCCTGGAGGCTCGACGTCACGGGCACACCGTGACGGAGCAAACGCTCGCGGATGGGTCGATCAAACTCACCATTCAAGTGGGAGGTGCCGTTTGAGCAAGTGTATTGAGATCATCATCGCGCCGAACGGTCAGGCTAGCGTCGAAACGAAGGGCTTTGTGGGCGGCGAGTGCCGTCAGGCTAGCCAGTTCATCGAACGCGCACTCGGCCAGCAAACAGGCGAAGTGCTCAAAGCCGAGTTTCACCAGACTGCAACGACTCACTCGTCAACCAGGGCCAGCCAATGACAACGACTCATCATCGCTCCCTCTATCCCGGTGGCCTTTGCAAAGGCCGCGTTCGCCGATTGACGAAATGCAAGCGGCAATTGCGCAGTGAACGGCGATCGTTGGCACGCCGTCTCAGTCGGTTACGGCAAGCCTGGCATGCGATCTCCAGACAACGTCGTCGGATTGAACGGCTCACCGCTCAGATCGCGCGCCTCGAACCGTAGGTTCGTCTATGCAAACTTTTCAGCGACCGATCCATCTCTTTCCTCACTGTTAAGGAGCCTGCATGCAGCTCAACGAGCAACTGGCGGAGTACGTACGCGCGTGCTTTACCGCCATCTGGATTGAAACTCACGAACAACAGGAAGCCATCCTGGCAATCTCGCAACTGTGCCAGCAGGAAGGCTGGCAAGTCGCGAGTTGGAACATTGACCAAGGGCTTCGCGTTAAAGGCACAGCAGCGGATGCGAGCGCGGGTGATCCGCTCGCGGTCATCCGAGCGGCCAATTCACTCGCGACGTCAGATGGCACCACATTGATCGTGCTGGAGAACTACCACCGGTTCTTGTCATCGGCCGAGATCGTGCAGGCTCTGTCGCAGCTGATTCTTACGGGGAAACAGAACCGTACCATCATCGTGATCTTGGCTCCGGTGGTGCAGCTTCCCGTGGAGCTGGAAAAGCTGTTTGTGGTCATCGAGCACGAACTACCGGATCGGCAACAGTTGGCAGAGATCGCGCGAGGGATTGCCACGGAGGTATCGGAACTCCCCAGCGATGTAGAGCTAGAAACGGTACTGGATGCGGCTGCCGGACTAACCCGGCTGGAAGCGGAGAACGCCTTCAGCTTGTCGCTGGTGCGGCGCGGACGGATTACCAGTGAAACCGTGTGGGAACTGAAATCCGGCATGCTCAAAAAGTCGGGGCTGCTGGAACTGTACCGCGGCCAAGAAGACTTCAACTGCTTGGGTGGCCTTGGCTCTCTCAAGAGCTTTTGTAAACGGGCACTGCTGCAACCGGGTCGGGGCAACCACGCCAAGCGTCCGCGAGGCGTGCTGTTGTTATCACCGCCCGGCTGCGGAAAGAGCCAGTTCTGTCGGGCATTGGGGAGCGAGGTGAACCGGCCAGTACTGACGCTCGATGTCGGCAGTCTGATGGGTTCGCTCGTGGGGCAGTCGGAAGAACGCACGCGGCAAGCTCTGAAGATCATCGATGCAATGGCACCGTGTGTGGTGATGATTGACGAGGTCGAAAAAGCCTTTGCGGGCGTTAACGGCAACGGTGACTCCGGTGTGACGTCCAGAATGTTCGGCACGTTTCTTAGTTGGCTCAACGATCACACGTCCGATGTCTTCGTCGTCTGTACCTCGAATGACATTTCACGGCTGCCGCCAGAATTCGGACGCTCGGAACGCTTCGATGGAATCTTCTTTCTCGACCTGCCGCAGCGGGACGAGAAGGATGCGATCTGGACGATCTACCTGGAGCAGTTCGAACTCGATCGCAACCAACAACGACCAGACGACGCGAATTGGACGGGAGCTGAAATCAAAGCCTGCTGCCGGTTGGCGGCATTGTTGGATGTGCCGCTCGTTCAATCAGCGCTCAACGTCATTCCCGTGGCGGTTACAGCGGCCGAGAGTGTGGACCGCCTGCGGACCTGGGCAAGCGGACGCTGCCTCTCCGCTCAGCAGCCGGGCATCTATCAGTTGTCTGGTCAGAAACCAGGCACCCGACGCAAGGTCAGCCGAGATTCTTTGCTGAACTAAACCTGCGCCGGTGCGTCTTCTCATGCGGACGGGTCACAGATCCACCATCAGTTCGCCCAGTGTGATACCCAATGCGTCCGCGATCGCTTCAATGTTGCGCAGGGCCACATTCCGCTCGCCGCGCTCGATTCCGCCGATGTAGGTCCGATCGAGTTTGCAGGCCGCGGCGAAGCTCTCCTGGGTGTAGCCCTGCTCCTTCCGCAGTTCGCGGACGCGCAGTCCAAATCGCTCCAGGATGTCGGCTCGTTTTCGCATGCGAGCCATTGGAATGTTGACAATAAGTATCGCTCTACGGACTATGAGTAGCATTTCAAATCGACGGTGGCGTTTGTTGCGGCACGTTGAATTGCGGTCCGATTGAAGTTCAGGGTGGCAGAAGTCTCCTGCGATTTGCCTGCCAACGAAGCGATTGACAGTGTGCGGTGCTGACAGAGGGGTGTTAGGCCATTACCCAAAACAAAGCACTAAGGAGACCTCACCATTACTTCTGAACCTAGTTCACAACCCGGCGCAGAACCTATCGCTGCGCCGCAGATCGTCCCTTGTCCGGGCCGTGTTTGGCGCCGCTCAACCGCGCTTCTGGCAGGAGGCGTGTTATCGATCGTGCTGATCTGCCGAGCAGGGGTCCTCTTGTGGAGAGGCGACTTCACTGCGCTGGGAGAGACCGTCGCTTGGTGTTTTATGGTCGTGTTCGGCATGGCCGTCGTTCTGTCGATTTGGTGGGCTGGCACCAAGATCGAGCAGCGATACTGGCCCCACCGTCAGGCACAGCCACAATCACCTGGGTTATGGAAAGAGCTCAAGGAATTTCTGGGGGCGCTGGTGTCACTCCCGGTGGTCATTGCGGTGGCAGTGTTATCCGGCTGGGGGAATCCGCGGCACAAGCAGGAACCATCCTTCCATGGATTGGGCGATACCGAGAAACGGATGGCGTGGGTGAGTCCGGTGGTATTCCAAGAGCGGCTGCGGCAGCGGGATGCGACGCTTCGCTACTGGAATACCACCGTCGCAGCGTTGCACGTTGTCCGTTTCAGCACGCCATCAGGACAAGAGCCTGCGGAGAAATACTACGAGCGAATGTTCCAGCAGTTGCGCATCCAGACTAGTGCGGCAAAATCGGCCTCAACAACGGATGTCGCTCCCGAATTGCTTCAAATGGTCGCCAAGCACTTGGCGATCGACGATCAGCTGCTTGAACTGCAACAGAAACAGAAGGACCTGATACGAGGGCAAGAGAATTCGTCCGCTACGGATACAGTCGACCAACGCTTAGCAATGGCGCAGTTACTTCTGGGAGTGTTTCAAACCAATCCCGACGCTTTGAAAAATGTGCCCCCAGGCTCTGTGCGTTCCTTAGTGGAACAGGCACTGGTGCTGGAGGAACTTCAGCAAGAGCGGTTCCGCGAGATCGAGATTATGCGGGCGGTTCTGCAGGAGCGGTACATAGGAACCGAGTTTCCGCTTCCCGCGATCAGCTTGTAACGGTTGATAGGAGTAGCACGGCAGTTCAATCGCGCCGCTCAGTCCCATTTTGGGATCGGGCGGCGTCTTCTTTTTAATACCCTTTCTCCCAAAGGACGTCCATGACCGCAACACTGTTTGAAGAGCCAGCTACCGGTTCGCCGTCCAGTTCGGCAGCTGCGGAACGCTTGCGAGATACGATGGCCGCAGCACGGCTGAGCTTCACATGGCTCGGCACACGGAAGTCTTTGACGACAGAGCAGAAGAACCAGGCGGCGAATTCGTTCGGGGCGGAAGGCAAGTTCTTGTCAGCCGGCAAGAAGTTGTTGGACACGGCACATCCTGCCTTCAAGACCGTCACGGCGATCAAAGGTCGTTGCCAGAGCTACTGGCGAGGCGTTTCCTTGCCGTACCCAGAGCCGGGGGTGCGACTCATTCCCCAGAGGACGATCAGTGACTTTGATCGGCAGATTGCCAGCTTCCGGGAGGAACTGATCGATGCGGTGGAAGAACTGGATCGGCATTACGGCGAACTGCGCGGTGCTGCGCGACAACGCTTGGGCGATTTGTTCGATGCTTCCGACTATCCCGCCACCCTGATCGGGTTGTTTGGGATCGAGCATGAATATCCCTCGGTCGAACCGCCCGACTATCTGCGGCAGCTCAATCCAGCTCTCTACGAGCAGGAGTGTCAGCGAGTGCAGGCGCGATTTGATGAAGCCGTGCAGCTCGCGGAACAAGCCTTCACAGAGGAGTTATCACGGCTCATCGAACATCTCAGCGAACGGCTCAGCGGTGATACTGATGGGAAGCCCAAGGTCTTTCGCGATTCGGCCGTCAGCAACTTGTCTGAGTTCTTCACGCGCTTCGGCAGCTTGAATGTCCGCTCGAATGCGCAGCTCGACGAATTGGTTCAACGAGCCCAGCGTCTGCTCAATGGAGTAGAACCACAGGATCTGCGAGACAGCGGCACGCTGAGGCAGTGGCTGGGGACGCAGTTGTCAGGCGTGCAATCGTCGCTCGATGGACTGATGGTGGATCGACCCCGTCGTAACATCCTGCGTCGGCCGCGCTAGGAGGCCCTCGTGGAACTGCTTATTGAAGCCAGCGGCCATATCCGCTGTATCTATAGCGAAGACATCGATCTCGGTCGGCTGGGCCAATTGTCGATCCGTCGCGGCTCGCACGTGGAGCCCACGGCGGATGGGCAATGGACGGCCGACCTTTCTCCCGTGAACGGACCGTTCCTCGGACCATTCGCGATGCGGACTGAGGCTTTGGCAGCTGAGATTGCCTGGTTGCACGCCAACTGGCTGAGTCCGCCGGCCTAAACATATTGCATTGAGTGTGCCTCGCACGTGCGAGGCGGTTTGTGTTCTTCACGACCGCCTCGTCGGGCGGTCGTCCTTTCCTCTGGAGACTGACATGCCCGGATGTAACTCGCTTCAACAAGACCTCGACCGCGATGTAGCGCTCGCCACAGGCGAAGACTTGGACGTCATCCGCAGCCGAGGATTCTCACTGCTTGACCTGAGCAACCGCGACTTCGATCCGGAGCCTGATCAGCTCGTGCCTGAGTTCATCAACTGGGATGAGTGGGAACAAGATCGTTCCGGCGATGTGCCGTGCGTGCCGCTGACCTCTTTGCGCTGGGTGGGCTGAAGCTGCCAACTTTCGCGAGAGACGACAACGCCTGGCGCGACTGGAATCGGACTGTGACCGTTATGTCGCGTTCTGGGGTGTGATCTGTGTGGTCTCGTACTTCGTCCTGGGCTGGCCCGCGCTCTTGGCGTGGGTCGGTCTGGCCTGGGCAATGCAGCAGTACCGAACGGCGATGAGCAAAACTGTTCCTCGTCCTCCCCACTCAAAACCTCGTTCCCATCCTCGTGGTTCTCGGAGACATCGTGATTGAATTAACCCGCCGCCAGATGCTTGTTCTGCGCAGCACGATCCGTCAGGCCTTAGGGCTGACGGGGACGCGTCGGTCGACTTGCTGTGTGACGTTCCAAACGACGACCGAGGAATTGGCGATCTCGGCTCGGCACGGTGAAATCGCCCTGACCTGGCGAGTCGCAGGCCAGTATCAGCCGGACTCGTTCGCACTACCGCTCGACGCTTTAGCCGAATGCGAAGGGCGCCAGAACGATGTGGTACGAATCGAGCGAACGATCAATGTCGCCACACTGCACTGGACGGATGCAGGCATTCCTCAACGTGCCGAATACGCTTTGGTTGAACCAGTGGCGATACCCCAAGTGGCAGGTGACTTTGCGACAGCAGGACACGATTTCCTGATGGCAATGGCTGAGGCCAGCGCTACCACCGAGAGCGGTTCAGTGAGGTTTGCGCTGAGCTACATCCGCTTGAGAGGCAGCGATGGCCAAATTGCCGCGACTGACAGTCGGCAGGCGCTGCTTCAGTACGGGTATCAATTTCCCTGGACTGATACCGTGTTGGTGCCCGCTACGGGAGCATTCACCGCTCGTACCATTCGTGCAGCGCGAACGGTCGCGCTGGCGAGAACCGACGATTGGGTGTTCCTGAAAGCCGATGCCTGGACCATCGCTCTCCAAATTGAGAAGCAGCGACGATTCCCGGACATCGACGCTCAATTACCAGAGACCAGCACCGCGCAGACGACGTTGTCACTCGCAGAAAGTGATGCAGGATTTTTGGTTTGCGCCGCCAGTCGGCTCCCTGGTTCTGGGGATTCGTGCGCTCCGGTGACGCTCGATCTGAACGGCGCGGTGGTCGTCCGCGCCAAGTCGGAAGAACAATCCACGGCGACAGAGTTGTTGCTCACAAATTCGCGAAAGCAGGGCCACGAACTCCGAGTGAGCACTGACCGTGATTTCCTGAAGCGGGCTGTCGAACTCGGCTTTCGCGAGATTTATCTACGGGATGCCGACTTACCAGCCTTCTGCCGCACTGATCGGCGAGCCTACCTCTGGGCGCTGCTTGGGAAAGACGCCGTGCTCAAGGCACAGGCTGATGTGCAGCGCATCGAGTCGCCTGCTGCTGAGGGCGTGATGGCGAGAACAGCGGCTGAACGACGCCCGACTCCGGCTGTCCCGCATGTCCCCACCGATGCAGCGAAGCAGAGCGATACAGTGACGTCTTCCCGGCACATAGAGCCCCGGCACGCTCACTCGGATACTCCGTCATTGACGGACCTGATCGCGGAGGGCGAGTCGCTACGGGCCACACTTCGCGACGTGCTCGCCAAGACCAGAGCCCTAGTGGCGGGCCTCAAGCAACAGAGGCGGCAGTTCAACCCCCTGCGGGCCGTTCGCAACGCTCGGCAGAGAGCCAAGTCATCCAGTGCTCAGCCAGCGGTGCATCAAGCGGCTGGCTGAATTCCTAGGAGTTCTATGGGAGCGCAAGTCATGCTCACTGTCCGCGAATTGGCCACCACCTTGGCCGCTTTAGCGTTCTGGCGGGACGAGATCACTCAAAGCGGCGACTTCTCCGCTCGTCCCTATTTGAAGCTGGTCGGCATGCCGGGTGTGAAACCACTGACGGCCGACGAGCTAGAGCAGTTATCCGCGAAGCTGCGGTTCCTAATTACCAATCAGTAGCCAGCAGCGATCGCGAAGTAACCCCGATCAGGATTTCCTTAGAAAGGACAACCAAACGATGCCTCTACGGCTCAATATCGGATTGTCGAAGAAGGTCGGCTTACCCGACTACGGCTCGCTCGGCGCGAGCGCCAACTTGGAGCTGGAGTTGGACTCTGGAGCTGTGGGCGACCCGGAACGGTTGCGGCAGCATGTACGCCATTTGTTTGGTCTCGCTAAGGCATCCGTCGAAGAAGAGCTGAACCACCAGCAGACGGCTCTGCCCTCCCACAGCCGAAATGGTCCCCGTGAAGATCCGCAGCCCCACCGCAACGGTCGGGCCGGAGCGAACGGCCATCGCGTCACACGGCGCTCGAATGGCCGTGCCGCAACGCAGTCGCAGGTCCGTGCCCTCAAGGCGATTGCGACCCGGCATCGGTTGGATCTGGGAAACCAACTGGAACAGTATGGAGTTCAGGCCATTGAAGACCTCACCCTTCAGCAGGCATCTGAGTTGATTGACGAACTCAATGCCCAGCCAACTGGCGGGGGAGGCGGTCGATGATTGCACCGCTGGCCAGCGGACATATTGATACTCCAACGGTCCCTTTTCGCGACTATGTGAGCTTCTCGGCCATCAGCACCTTTCAACAATGCCCGCTCAAGTATTACTTCAAGTACATCGAAGGACGGACAGAGAAGTTTACAACTGCCAGCCTGGCGGTCGGCGGCGCCATTCATCATGCCGTTGAGTTCCACTTCAATGAACTGATGGCTGGAGCATTGCCTCCAGATGAGGACACGTTATTGAGCGTGTTCTGGGAGGAGTGGAAGTCGCGGTGTGATAATACCGCAATTCGGTTTGGAAAGAGCGAAAACCTTGATTCGATCAGTAAGACCGCTGATCGCGTGATCGAGACGTTTCGGACAAGCAATTTCGCAAGACCGACTGGCCGGATTCTCGGCGTCGAGGAGGAACTGCGGCAGCTACTCATCACTGGTCTGCCCGATGTCCTCGGACGCATTGACCTGATCGTCGAGACGGCAGACGCACTGAAGATCATCGACCTCAAGACGGCGAGGTCACGCTGGTCTTCGGCGCAGGCTGAGCGCGCCGGTGAGCAACTCATCCTGTACGCAGCACTCGCAGAAGACCTCGCCCGAGGCAAACCGATTGAGGTGGAGTTTGCCGTCGTCACGAAGACGGGAACTCCCGTCGTCGAATGCTTTCCAGTGGCACTCAGCCCCGCTCGACTCGAACGCACCAAACGCGTCATGCGGCACGTCTGGTCGGCCATAGAAGCTGGGCACTTTTACCCGGCGCCGTCGGCGCTGGCCTGTTCTGCGTGCTCGTTCCGGCGGCAGTGTGACGCGTGGCAGGGATGACTTTCCTTGAAGGAGGAAAATGATGCTGTCGGCACTCATCTTCTGGATGGTTGCGGGGTTCATCGGGCGCCTCAGACAAGTGATCGATCCATGAGATGGATAGCTGTGTGAAACCGCTTGGCGAACGCTTGAATGGAACCTCCCGCGACACTGAAAAGTTCTTTCCGTATTTGGGGGCAGGCAATGGTGCCTGCCCCCGAGTCCCTTCTCTTAGCTATTCGAGAACATAAGCATCGGAATGTCGTTAGGTCGGCGACTTGCGGCCGAGTAACTGCGCGGTGCAGGGGGCCGTGCCTCGGCAAATTGCCTGATCGGGCACTTGGCAGTGAATCGGCCATAGGCCGGGCACCTCGTGCGATTGAGGCATGGAACGGGGCCTGGCGGGTCGGCGGTAGTCCGCGTCAGGAGCAGCGCCAGAGCCGCCGCGCACTGCACGCCAGCAGACGCATTGGCGACCAGCCAGGATGACGGGGCGCACCCGCCGTTGAAACCCGCTCCGGAGAGCCCTCTGAACGGGCTCCCGACCGCGGTTCCGAATGCCTTTCCAGAGCACTCCGGCGAGTGCTTGGGCACGGCCTGAAGTACCCGGTGCGTGGGGTGATTCCTCAGGCGAAAGATTCCATGTCCAGGGACGCCTCAGAATGGGTGTCCTTGCCACCTTCCAACGCCCCTTGGAAGGTGCCTCCGCTCGCCGCCCAAAGCCTTGTCGCCGAGGGGGGCCAGGAAGTCACTAGTCGCCATCATGAACGGCCGACAAACACTGAAAAGCTCCTCGACATCACATTCGGATCGATTCATCGGGGCTTGCCGGCAGGTTCGGAAAGGCCCTCGGCGCGCTGGTCATCGACGGTTGCTCCCTGTGATTTGGCCGTGTTTTCTCAAACAGGACTCGCGCGAACAGCTTAAGGGTGGTGCGAGCCTTATAGGAGTGCGGTTTTGGGGCGGTTTTAGACGCTCGGGATGGCGGTTTTCGCTGAAAACAACTCATTTATTGATGAAAATCCGCTCCAGCGGTGCTGCGCTGAGCTCCAAAACTAGGGTTTGGGATGCCGTTTCGTGACACTTGACGCCCTTTTTGCGCCGAAACACCCCAACTTCCGTCACGCCGAGTACCGTGGCTTGCCGCGTAAGCCCTCGCTGCGTTCTCCAATATGACACCGTTGAGCTATCCGGTGCGGCGACTTAGAGCTGACGATTCGAGGATGGGCCAGACAGTTGCGCAAACCGTTATGCAGGCCCTCTGCCGTAGGCACCTGAGGCACCAAGGCTGATTGGCTCGGCGAGAGATATGCCGCGAGGTGCGAGTCCGTCAGATGCCCCGCTTTGGGTATCAATTCGGCGACAAATTCGCCAAGGCGGTCCAAACGCTCGCGCGGCTCGGGGGTTCGAACCAGGGGCGGCACTGAGCTTCACAGAGAGAAATCTGTGAATGATTTGTGCAACTGGGGTTCCGGATCCAGTAGTACGGCAAACCTGCGACTTTGCTTTTGGAAATTGCCTGCTTGGGTCTTCAAGCCGATTCGAAACGTGCAAAGGTGAAGGGGTTCAAGAATCTTCCCTCGACCGTTTATTGGATCGACGTTTCGAGGGCTCTAGTTCGAATTCCCAAGAATCCATGACAACAACTTTGGCCTCTTCATTGTTCATGTTCGTTCTCCGAACAACCTTTTCGCAAGGGGTTATCAATGGCTGTTCAGGAATCGTTGCGAGCTTGCTCAGATACGCGGACAGTTCTTTCCTAACGGGAATGACCATAAAGGACTCACCGACTGAACAGCATTTCGCGAGCTGAAGACTGACTGCAAAATCCGCCGTGAGAATAGCCGTATCACCGGTCAGGATAAAAACGGGGTTGATGCCGTCTTCCAACATCGCGATGGCCTTTTCGATGGAGTTCTGCGCAATCGTCGGAACGGCTGCCTTGAGGATCGTGGTTTGTTGCTGCCTCATCCAATCCAAAAGGAAATGCACGATAGTATCTTGCATATTGTCGCGCGCAGCTGACTCATCAAGTTTGCGGCTGACGTCAGAGTAGCGGTATCGCCGGACATACTGACGCTCCGCGGTCTTCCAATCGCTACCAAAGAATTCTCGGATTTGTGCGAGACTTTGCCCCTCGTTGCGAAGCTGTTTGATTTGCACACAGCGATGGAGCACCCATTCCGGCCAGTAAGCCATTTTCCCTCGTCCATTGGGATGAGTGCGAATTTCCGGTGGCGGGATTAAGCCTTCTCGCCCGTGCCAGCGAACGAGCGTCGCCACGTTCGTGATTCCAGTTGCTTGCATGATTTCCCGTGATGTCACGTCGCTCATTGAGAGTCCTTGATTCGCCAAGTTGACTTGCACATTGTATTCGATATGATGTGCACATCAACTCTATGACTTGTCGGTGCAAGGAAGCTCCGACTGAAGGGGAAAATATTGTGGAACTGCAACTCTTGGTAGAAGAAGTTCAGCTGGAACTTCTGCGTGATCATCCGCGGCAATCTGATTTCTTTGCATTAGCATCGCGCACCGATCTCGAAGAGCTGGCAAATGATCTACGGCACCGCGGTCAACAAGAGCCAATCCACATCTGCCCCGATGGCACCATCCTTCGAGGTCATCGTCGCGTGGCGGCAGCCAAACTGCTGGGATGGACGACCATTAAGGCGCTGATTCGACGGGAATTTGTGGATCCTTGCAGCGATGCAGCAGTTGCTGAGTTGATCACAGACAACCTGGTACGACAGCAGCTCGATGATCTGGCCATTGCGCGATGCTACCAGGAACTGAAACGCAGTGGTCTCTATGCGGCGAGCGCCGTCGAAGCCGGTGACGCACGTGATCGAATTGCGGCTCGCCTGAAGACGGGAAAGTCGGGTCGTTCACTTGATCGACTGGAGCGACTCCTCCGTCTTCCTCGCGACATCCAAGATATGATCTCAGAAAATCGACTCAACAAGTTTTGTGCTGAAAAGATCCTTCGACTTTCTGAAGCCAAACGGGAGCAGCTTTTCGGTGAGTTCCGGGCGGGGCGCCCAGTTCCAGAGGTGCTTCGTCACCACGGCGTGACGAAGCCAGCGATCAAGAAATCTGTACCAGAACTGGGCGAGCAGCTGTTGCGATTCCTTCAGCTCAATCTGGGCCCCCTTAGTGGCGACCTTGAAGCACTTGATCGGCTGCAGATTTATGGCGGAGACGTGGTGAAGTTGCTCGATGATTCAACGCACTTTCTCCTCGCGTGGATCAAGCGAAAGAAGCGACTTCAACAACAAGCAATCAGGAAGTCATCGCGTCAGATTGCAGCCAACCTGCCGCCGGACAAATTGTCCACGCGAGCGCGGTAATTATTAACCAAATGGCAAGATTGGCGAAGGAAACAAGCATGGCTGGAGAGTCGCTCGTGTTGAACCAATGTGGTCAATATCTTTCAGTCAGCCCCGAGGTCATTCATCAACTTGGTGATCTCGTTGGCCGTTGTCTGGTCCCTGAGAACGATTCACAGCATGGCAGCGTTATCCGAAAGGCAACGCGGTCGTTGATACGGTCTGATTGCGGCAGTCGATTGCCCAACGCCGGTTTATTCTCTGCCCTTCAGGTCCGGGCACAACAGATAGGGGTATCACTTCAGCGTCATATCACGCCCGCAATCACATCTCTGCCTGCTCCCATACGTCTGAAGTTCTTGCGGTGGCCCCAGATTGCACACTTCGTTTTTCAGGCTTCGCTGGGCCAAATTGGCATTCATCCGGGTATTTGCCCCGAAGATGTAGTTGTGGATTTATCGCTGGCGTTTCCCGATGCTCGTATTGTTGTTCTAGGGGAGCATGTCCCTCAATTGAGGCGACTCCGACGAGCGCTCTGCGCAAGAAAGATTCGTGCCGAAGGCGTTACGAGTCGTTATCCGCTGCTAGCCCTCGGCGACTCTGACGAAGAGTTGCCGCAGGTCATTTGCTCAACCCCGCGCGAAGCAGCGAATTTCGACTTTGCGACGGCAAGCATCGTCCTTCTACTTGATGCGTCAGCTTGTCAGCACTCCAGCATGCAAATGACTCTATCTCAGATCGATGCGGCTTTTAGGTTGTACGGCCTGGTTGATATGACTCGTTTGGCCGCCCCATCCTCGATTGATGCGATGATGGCAACTTTCGGGCCTCATATTCTGCGCCTTCATTCGGAGGGCAAGACTCGCCGCGATATGCACGTCGCCTGGGTGCCGACCCCTCCTCCGGCAGTCAACTTGAAGGTCACTGATCCGGGGTTTGGATTGCGATGCTACTGGCATCACGAGCGTCGAAACCGTCGCATCAAACAGCTTGCCATAGCGCTCCGCTCGTCCATGCCCCTGAATCGTCGCACGTACGGAGATGTGGCTCACATGTTCCGCGAATCCGGTTACAGAGCCCCCTCCGTGACAATTCTCGTTGATCGACCGCTTCACGCGGAAGAATTGTCCCGCATGCTGCCTGACTGGCCAGTGATTACCTCAGACGAGACCCTGGATGGGTTAGGCAGTGCATTCTGTGAGTTGGTACGCCAATCCCGACAGCGATGGCTGGAGGGCTCGCATCAGATCGTGGTTGCGAGCGCTGCACGGCAATTTCGAGGTGATATTTCGGACGTTGTGATCTGGGCTGGCGGTGGAAATGCGGCTGCACCCCTGCCGCGAAATTGGCTCGGTACCGGAGATACCTCGTGCAAACCGCTGCTACTTATCGACTTTCAAGATTGTCATAACGAGGTTGCCGAACAGCTGAGCCGGCAGCGCCAGAGCGAGTACTTGCAAGAGGACATGTTCTCTATCGGCATCTCAACATCACAAGGACGCTTGGTGAAGTTTCTAAGCACGCAGCCGAGGAGAGCGCGGTAATGACCAGCGGCAATTTATCTCAAAATGCTGTGCGCGAAGCCTTGAGCCGACCGGGCTACCGATTTGCCATCCACGGCGTTTCAACTGTTCGTGGCCGCCAGCAGCGAACCCATCAGTGCTCGGCCCGGCGAAGTCGATCGAGATCGATTCCGCCGTACATACCAAGCGACATCGGCGACTTCGATCTGTGGGAATTCGCCAAACCCGAGCGACTCCAGTCGGTCTTCCGGATCCTACGAAGCGAAGGGGGCCCGGGTGCAGGAACCGACGGGATCACATACGAAGATTTCGACTCCACCGAGCTCTACTCAGCACTACGTCATTTGAGGGTCAAGCTCATTTGCCATGAGTACGTGCCTCACGAAACTCGACGGGTTCGAATTCCGAAAGGCGACGGCCGCTATCGAGAACTTCAGTTGAATCGCATTCTTGATCGCGTAATTGCCAAAGCACTGCAACTCGCTCTCGACGTCTACTGGCGTACCCAGCTTCCCAGGCTGGGTAAGGATGTGTGGGATCTCTACGCGGGAATGCAGCGCGCTATGCAACAATCCGGTGCACGATTTCTCGTCGTGAGCGACGTGCGGGATTGTTTTCCCTCTGTGCCCATTCATTTGGTGCTGGAATGCCATCGGCAGCATTTCTCGCACGCCGACTTGCTTTGGCTCATTGAAACTATCGTTCGAGGACATGACGGCCCCGAACACACAACCGGCCTGTATCAAGGCTCGCCCTACGCACCGGTTGCTACGGAGCTTTTGCTCCACACTCACCTCTGCGCACGGTTTGGAACCGTGTTCCGAGGCTCCCCGCTCCTAATGCGATACGCTGACAATCTCAGCATCGTTTGCAGGAGTGAGCGTGAGGGTCAGCAGGCCCTACGGTTCTGTGAGGAGACATTGAGCGGTATTGGCCTCAGTCTGAGGCCAGAACGCCCTCCAATGAACGCTCCCATGGATCTTCGTAGGACGGACCCAAACCGAAAGATTTTGGGGTTGAATCCGAGTTGGCGGAATGGACAGCTGCATTTCGCGATACCGGAAACAGCATACCACGATCTGCGGAATGGTTTTGCTGAATCCATCGTCCAACCAAATCCCGTTAAGACGGCACTAGCCGTTGCCACCGGATGGTTAGGCGCGATGGGACCTACCCTCACGAATGCGGCAACACCCGCAACAGTAGATCGTGTGATCAGCATAGCCAGGGAATGCGGTTTCAATGAACTGCGCCCGAATACCCTTCAGGAAACCTGCCACCAGGCAAATGCCAGATGGCGGAGGGTGTCTGATGGAAGGAGTACTCAGGCAGATGTGTGATCCACAAGTAACGGTTTCCCGACTGACGTGGGGATTCTTCTTACCACTGTTGTGGTGTGGCGCTGCCGCGCCCACCCCCCTTCCCATCTGCATTTCAGCAGATGCGCGGGAATCCCGTCCCGCCTATGGCCTTGAACTAGTTCTTCCACGGCGAGCCCCAGAAAGCGAGGTGTAATGGCTGAACGGTACCTGAACTGATCCAGGGAAATCGGTGCAGAAAACTTGGTGATGATGGGTAATTTGTTTACTGAGGATGATCCTCATCCTCAGTGGATGCGGTAGCGGTGCGCACGGCCCGAGAATCCTGAAGTTGGTTCATCCCGCGGAGTGCTCTGCGTATGGTCCAGTCCATCGTCATACAAGCCCGGTGGTTGTCATTCCGAAGTGCGCTTCGAGGTGCTCGGCCCGTCTCACGCTCACGGGCAGGGTTCGCCAGTTCCCCAATGCGAACTCCTTCAGCATCGCCGTGCGCAACTAGGCCTCAGCCAGCAGATTCTTGAGTTGTGTGTTCTCGACCTCCAGTTCCTTCGACCGCCGCACCTCTTTTGGATTTCATCCCGCCGTCCTGGTTCTGCCATCGGCGTGGGCCTGCTCGCTTGCGCGCAGGTGCTACTTGACTTCCGCGGAGGGCTTCCCGGAAGTCAACGGCACCTCCCGCGGCTTCTGCGCAATCTGTTCCGGGCAATGATGCAGACCGCCGCTACTTTCATCTTCGTTCATCTCCTCGCGGAATACGTGCGGTTGAGGACACTCCTCATCTCTGACTGAATTCCCCCGAGGCAGGCCGACGGCGACGGCAGTGCATCTCCGAACGCGAGCTTGATTTTCAAAAACTTCCAAGTCCTGGCAGATTCGGCGAGCAACTCAGGCGACTTCAGCCTTTTTCTCTTTAGGTAAACTCCATTGTCGAAACCGGACGGCGACGTTTCGCCGGGCTGGCGTCTACGCATTGAGAAAGGGTAAATCATGAACCGGCCGGAACCGATCTCACCGGACGATGTGAGGCAGTTCATTGAAGGCACTCTGACCGAGGATCGGCAGGAATTGTTGCTGCAAGCCTTGGAAGATGAAGACCCCAAAGTGCTGCGCTGGATGGAGATCCTCGATTTCGAAGATTCCGACCTGAGTGACTCGGAGTCGGATGCCGCCGCGAATGACTCGCTGCGCGCACTGATCGGCTCCCGCATGAAATCGCTCAGCCGAGCTGCATTGTGGGCCTTTTCGGCGAACCCGTTGCCAGCGTTACTGGCGGGGGAACCCCGGGTACGAGTGGAACTATTCGGCAAACTTGCCGGACGAGACCAGACCTTTGACGTGGTGTTAGAACGCGTCGCTGGGTCAGATCGAGAGTTCTCGGTGAGGATTCCCGATTTGCCAGCCTCGTTTGAGCCCCTGAATCTCACCTTGGCCGACTTTGAGCTGTGGGCTCGTAACGAGTCGACTTCCGTTCCAGAGTTTCAAACGTGCTGGGCACCCGTCACTCCGGAACAGGAATCCGATGCCGCGTCGAGTTCCCGCGCCGGCCGTGTTCGATCGTTAGCCGCCAGTTCGCAGCTCGCTTTGGATGGCACTAAGATGCCACGCAACCATCGCGTGAACTTTGGTGGCATCACTGTGAAATTTGAAAGTCCACAGCGTTTGCGAGTGCAGACGGATCGTGGCCACGAACGGCGACTCGACGTAGTCCTGCTGGATATCCGCGATGAGCAAGATCGCTCTACAAACACCAAGCAAGCGTTGTTGCTGGATCAGGTAGTCGGCAACGCCCCATGCCAGGTGCTACGGACCTACTTCGACCTGCCGAGCAACATCCCAGATGCACCCATTAAGCATGTGGACCTTCGGGCTCGCGCGCTGCGGATGGACGAACTGTGCGAGCTTAGTCCCGCACACGTGGACACATTGCTCGGCCACACGCGTTTCTCGCCCCCCCCACTGATACGACGGGAGGACCACTTTCGACTGTGTCTGTCGGAATCGGACATCGCGTCGATTCAGCGGCATCCAGGTGATCACTGTGCGCTGCGCGTAGCGCTGCCGGAAGCGGAGGTGCGGTCATGAGCCTTCAATCCGCCATCGAGCGCATGACGGTGGGTGACGACAGCGGAGTGACTGAATTGGTTGACCTCATGACACCGAGGCTCAAGCGTTGGGCCAAGACTGACCTATGCAAATACGCTCCAGACCTCATGAACTCCGATTTGGAAGACATCGCCCAGGATGTGTGGCTCCAATTCTTGGTTGAGTGTCGCACGGGACGATTTAAGTACCAGTGCGACGCCGCGACGTGTGTTTACCTTCGGACCAAGGTCTCACGGGAAATCAGAACTCGCTTTGGGCGGGGCCGAATGCTAGCCCGACCGCGCGCGACAGAATCGTTGCCTGAGTCGGACTCTCAGTCGTTGCCACCGGACGCCGAGGCGGCTCTCCAGGAGATAGATCGCATTGTTCAAGCAGCGCTCAACGAACTTCCGGACAAGTATCGCGAAGTGATCATGCTGCGCGATTTCGAAGAACTCGGTTGGAAGGAAATCGCGTCGTCATCGACTCCTAGTAAGGTTGCCAAGAACAGACAAGAAGTGGCGGAGTTGGAAGCCGAGCTTGAAGCACTTCGGAGGGGAACGCCGATGCCGAGCGAAGAAATTGAGGTGAACGCGGCAAAGCACCACCGGCTCATCAAGGATGGCGGAACGAGCGAGGTTCGTTCACGACACCAGCGAGCGAGAAAGCGACTGCGGGAGATTCTTGTCCGGAAAGTGAGTGAGGATGATTGTGGGGGTGGCGGGTGGATTTAGACCGCTTCCAGGCGATGAATGTCGCCTTGGTGTTGTCAATCTCTGCGCGCTCAGTATTGAACGCCGCTGGGTGAAACTAAGAAACGCAGACATCTAGAGACAGGTCAAACGCGTGCTTAGTCCACTTGCGCAATGTCTACAGTTCCGAAAGACCTAGGGATGGGCGATTGCATTCTCCCGCATCCATCGGCAGATGCCGCTCCCAAATGGCCACCGCCTTGAACGCTGCGACAACCTGAATGCGCACCATTTCGCTCTGATCGGTCAGCAGTCCAATCAATGCCTCTTGCACACGCGGTTCCATGGCATGCCGTCGCAGCGCCGTAGTGGCTGCACCTCGAACATTGCTATTTCTATCTTCGAGTTGCTTGAGCAGCACAGTCTGGGTTCGCAATTCTGCGGCGTGCGGTTGGAGAGAGTTGATGACCGCGCAACGACACTGCCAGGACTTCTGCTTCTCGTTGAGTTGCGCGACCAATGCCGCATGAACCTGAAGTACGGCAATTTGCGGGCTCAGCGCCGCGACGACTGCTTCGAATAACAGGAAGTCATCAACATCGCGAAGCCGGTCGAGCAATGACTCTCGGACGACCGACTCAGCAGAGTACGGCTCGAGTACCTCAACCACCATACGGGCCGTCGTTCTGTCGCGGCCATCACGGAACCAATTAAGCAATGCCTCTCGTACATCTCGCCGGAACATCTGTGCTCTCAGCGCCGACACAATAATACGAATCACACTCCAGTGGTCGCCATTGCGAAGTCGCAGCAGAAATGATTCTCGGACGAGCGGTTCAGCGACGTACGGCCCGAGCACCGCAACGACCACCTCGCGAACCCACACACTCTTGTCATGGAGCCGATCGAGTAAAGATTCTCGGACGACCGGCTCAGTGACCTGCGTACCAAGCGCCACCACGATACTTCGGCGAACCCACTCGTGTTGGTCATCAAGCTGCTTGAGCAAGGCCGCACGGACGCGCGGCTCCGCGATCTGTGACCCGAGCGCCTCAGCGGCATGCACACGAACCCACTCGCTCTCATCGTCAAGTCGCTGGTGCAGGGCCTCACTGACGCGTGGCTCAGCGGCGTGTAACGCGATCGCTAGGGTAGCGGAGCGACAAACGGCATGACTCTTGTCGCCAAATCGCTTGAGCAAGGCCTCTAGGATGAGTGGCTCAGTGGCGTACAGCGCTAGCGCCTGGGTGGAGAAGTCGCGAACCAAATCACTCTCGTCCTCAAGTCGACCCAAAAAGGCCTCGCGAACTCGGGACTCGGTGGTGTGCGGCCCCAGCGCTTCAGCAACGATGCTGCGAACCTGCTCATCTGCGTCGTCAAATTGCCTTAGCAAGGCCTCACGGACGCGTGGCTCGGTGGCTCGTGGCGCGAGTGCCTTGGCAACGATCGCGCGAACCCGCTCATTTCCATCGTCTAGCCGGTTGAGCAACGCGTCCCTGATGCGGGAATCGGCGGCGCTATGTGTCAACGCGAGGGCAATGGACTCACGAACAGATCGACTCCAGTGGTCAGCTCGATTGAGCAACGCCTCGTAGATATACGTTTCGACGACCTGCGGGGCAAGCGAAGCAAGGGTGGCAAGGCAAACCGACTCGTCGGTATCGTCGATTCGCATGAGTAATGCATCTCGAACGCGAGTATCGTTGGCATGCGGGCGCAGTGCTGCCACGATGGCCCCACGGACCAACTGATCCCGGTCACCAAGATGCCTTAACAAGGCATCCATGACGTCCGGCTCGGTCGCGTATGGCGCCAGTGCTCCTGCGACCACGCTGCGAACTGACTCGCTCTCGTCGTCGAGACCCTTAATCAACGCCTCTCGGAACGGCTGTTGGACAGCGTGTTGCCCAACAATCTTGGCGATGATACAGCGATCATCCAAGACGATCTCGCAGGTGTCCCTATCATCCGTGATTGGATCAATGGCTTTCACATCCGTTAGATCCGCACTGAAATCAGTTGACTCTTTAATTTCCGGTAGATCCAAAGTTAATTCAGTAGATTCTTCAATAGATCCAGTAGTGACTCCTTCGTTCAGTCGCGCAAGCAACGACTGTTCCAGCGGATTAGGGAGTCGGCCGTGCGTTCGAGAGACGGCACTGAGAAGTTCGTTGTAGAGATATTCGGGTGAGCGTTGCGTTAGAATTCGGACGGCCCACTGCGTGCATTCGAGGGCGATCGGAGTCCGTTCATTGGGCTCAACGCGCGCGATGATGATCCACCGCAGACTAGCCAAGCGGTGACGATGTAAGTTCGCGTCCAAGCGGTGTTGGTGGCATTCTTGATGGATGGTCGCGATCATAAATTCTAGACGCTGCGGACCTTGATCCCGATCTTTCGCGCAGCCGCTCGCTAGCAAGTTCCAGACTTCCAGCCAAGCTGGGTGATCCCACAGCCGACCGATGAGCGGTCCAAGTTCAGACAAAGGCAAGGCCTGAAGATAGCAGGCGGCAAAGTATTCCTGAATCGTCAAGTGCAAGAACAGGTACGACGGATTGTCCCCCGCGCTCACAGGGATCACCAGGGCGTCTCGGCCCACCAGCGCCTCCAGTAACTCATTATAACCCGCATCTGTCAGCGACCGCCCTCGAACGCTCGCTGACAGGGCGTTGCCAAGGCGATCTTCAAATACGTCGTACGGGAACTGCTGATGGCCCGTCCGCAACAGATGAAATGCGACGTGAGCTACGACCTTCTGTCGCTGCTGGAGCTTCGTCGCGATTACGCCATCGCGATCGTCATGCCACGTGCGCTTCAGGAACTGCGTGACGATGTCCTCATACAAGTCCAGACGGCGGAGCGAGCGCAGATCGAGTGACGGGAATGTTCCGTCAACAGTGCGGCGCTTCATGACTTCATTGTGGGCATAGCGGCACAGGAAACTCAGCAGAAGTGGAATCTGAGACAGGCCACGCAATTGTGGAGCACTTGGCAACGCGGTGATCAATGCCTGGGCCACGGCTGGCGCGAAGTGGAATAGGCGTTGGATGAATTCGCGCGTTTGCGTATCTCCAAAGGGCTGGAGTTCTAGTTCGCGTTCAGACTCGGAAGCCTCTAGCATCGGCCAGAAGGGGTCGGGGCGCGTTACAAGACGGGATGTGATCAATATGGGACCGGCCGCGAACTGCGGATCTCGTGCCCAATCTTCAAGGCACTTACGCAAGACTCCCTGCTGCTCGGGACGCACTTCGTCCCACGCATCGAGCAGCAGCACGCAACGGTCGCTACCCCAGGCAGTGGTGATCTGCTTGATCACGAATTCCTCTACCCTGTCACCGCGTAGCACCGCCTGCACGACCGACAACAGGTCGCGCGATTCATCCGCCGCGCGCTTGGCCAAGACACCGGCCAACGCGGACAGAGGAATCAACACCGGCCAGACCAAGGAGTGGATCATCCCCGTCGTACGTAGGTGCTCCGAAGCAGTAGTTGCTAATCGCCGTGCCTCGTGCTTCAGTAACCAGCTCTTGCCCATGCCGGGATCACCCAGCACTACCCCGCGTTTCAGCTTGGGACGAACTTGTGAGTCCCAGTCGAGTACGACGTCTTGTATGTTTGATTGATCATGGTGAAATTCGTCGCTTAGCCGATGAATGTAGGCTTGATGAGGTTCGACACCATCCAAGCGATTGAACTCGTTCACCCGAGCTTGAAAGTCATCCCGGTTGATCTTAGTGCGAACTCGAACCTGGACCCGCACTTGCGGCAACTTCGTCTCGGAGGTGATCCGCAAGTAAACGGGAACGACATCGGCCTGTTCGATCAAGGACTCACAGTAACGCGTCGCGGCCCTCAGTTGCTCGCCGCCCGAAAACTGTTGCCAGGCATTGAGGGCGCTCCGAACGGGAACGCACTCGACCCGCAATTTCTGCCTGGCTTCCTGCGCCCATGTATCCCAGTCGAGATTTTGGCCGGAATCGAAGCAGGCTTGGCTATGTGCCAGCAGCAATCGGTTGGTCGGCGGAATCTTGATCAAGCTGTCCACTTTGCGCCAGACCGAGTCGGGTTCAACCGGAAAGGCGTCGATGTCGCTCAAGCGGATGGGCTCGGCGTCTCCGAACGCACGCGTCGTTTGGATGTCGAACGAAGCGGTCGTGTCCTCACGAAGAAGGCCATCGCTCATCGCTGCGTGCAGCGATAACAGCAGGATGCCGCCCGCCGAAGGACCAGCGAGAGCTGCCAACTCGTCGGAGTGGATCGCGATGCGCAACGGTGGCATCGGCGCGTCTGATGGCAACTTCTGCTCGATGCGCCGTTCGGTCGTGGCGACGCGCCAGGCAAGTTGCAGTTGTTTGAGCACGACGGGATCAACACCGGTGGCTCCCAGCGTGAGCAGATCGAGATACCATCCCGGCGGTCCTTCGGGGACGCGTGAGACGGTCAGCCGCCGCGTTTCGCCGTGTAATTTGACTCCCACTACATGCGAACGGACTTCATGCTCGCAGACTGCTGTCACGGGCTGGTAGTCAGGAGCGCGCTGCAACAACGCATCGAACAATCGTTGCAGCATCAGCCAGTGCATGACAGTGAACGGGCCGAGGTCATCCGTGAGAGACGTGCCAGCATGTTTCGGCAGCAGCGACAACAAGTCCTTCAGCTTACGGTCGCCATGAAACGCGTTGTCTGAGGGCATCGTGGGAATGCCAGCGGGGGCGGGAAACGCGTTGATCAACGCTCGCCAACAGGCCCCAAGGTGCTGGCGAGCGGTCTCGATTTCCGCCTCGCGGCTGCCCCAGCGGGAATCATGCCACGCCACGACCGCCGCCAATCCATGCGCGAGGACCTGCACCGTGTGAGCCAGGCGTTCGGCTATTTGGGCATTCGGTTTGCCTTTCAGTCGCTCGTTCCAGGCTTGAGCGGCAGTCTGGTGCTCGTCGACGCTCATTGAGGTGAGAATCTGCAAGCTCACGCGCGCGTTCTGGTCGAAGTTGCCGCTGACGTCAGTGCTCTTTGCATATTCCAACAACGCACATCGTGGTCCGAACCAGAGTTTGCTGAACTCCGCAACGTCGTCATAGGCGTCCGGAGAACACCATGCTCGCACAGCGGCTTGGAATCGGTCCAAAGGAGGCATGTTGTGGACGGGGTGGTTCATTGCACTGCCGGTGAACTTCGCATGCTTCGGTGACGATCGGCCATTCTACTGTCCAAGAGAATCCAGCAAGGCACACCGCGATGGATGAAAGAGCTGTCGCCTTGTCATCGCCCAAGTCTCCGAAGGCGAGGAGGGAGACACGCGACGCTCAATCTGTCGTCCAGTGAGCCCAACAGGATCGGGTTAGTGGTCAGTTGACGGTCAGCCATAGAGAGACTCACCAACAATACGAAAGGCACTCCGAACCGGAGCTGATCGACTCAAGCTTCAGATTTCGTGCAACGTGCGTGAGATACCTCGGAATGACGCACATCATCCGGGGTGCAACTGCCTTTTCTTTGGCAGGGGATTCCACATTGAGGATCTCCGTGGCTCCATGAAAGGAACAGTTGTCATGAAGACGCTTCTCGAATGTTTGGTGTTCTCGCCGTCGGCGTGGGACGGGGCGGTGCCGGGCTTACTCGTGGATCGTGGATCGGTCGCAATCGGGGAACTGAGCGTGAACCTCACCACGAACGAAGGGGAAGTCAGCGCACGAGAGTTTTTGGTCGGCTCATTGCGGCGAGTGTCACGCTTTCCTAGCGGTCACGAAGAACCGCCATTGTGCGATCGGGTCGTGCTAACCGCTGCCGTGGATGGCGAGTGGGTGGATCTCGAACAGTTGGGCCGCCGTTTGCAGCCCTTGCCGACTCAGTGTTGGATTGCACTGGTACTGGGTCTGGGGCGGGAATCTGACGGTTGGTCTGGGATGATCGTCGAACGCGGTGAATCTCGGCAGCTGCCGAATTGGCGTGTGGTAGCCCCAGGTATGCTGTCGTTCGCGTGCGACGGGTCAGGCTCTGAAGAATTGCAGGACGCGGAGTCGTCCGAGCGTTGGAGCCGCAC
Source organism: uncultured Planctomycetaceae bacterium (assembly GCA_964386705.1). Classification (GTDB taxonomy): domain Bacteria; phylum Planctomycetota; class Planctomycetia; order Planctomycetales; family Planctomycetaceae; genus AM-0621. The sequence goes on along the minus strand of CAYLTY010000029.1, from coordinate 29,020 downwards.
GCGGGGCGCACTGGGAAACGATGTGGTCGAGAAGCTGCGTAGCGCCAAGGTGGGCATCGTGGGAGCTGGTCGTAATGGAACAGCCTTAGCCTGGGAGTTGGCTGCGCTCGGTTTCAAGAAAATGGTGCTGGCTGATCCTGATCAATTGGAGATTGCCAATCTCGATGCGATGCCTGGCCATCTGCTGGAGGACGCTCGTCTGCGCAAGAACAAAGCGATCGCGTTGGCGGAGCGGTTGGCCGCGTTTCGCGGCGATGACCTGTTGGTCAAGGCACTGCCGTGCCCCATCACGGACAATCGCGTGGTCGAAGCGTTGCGCGGAGTCGATGTGATCTGCACAGCAGTCGATAACGGCACACCACGACTGGGAACGGCCATTCTGGCCAATCGCTATCTCAAGGTGCATTGCGACGTCGCGAGCGGCGTGTCGATCATGGCGGATGGATCGCGAGTCTTGGCTGGAGATGCCCGGCTGTTGCTCCCCAATCAAGCGTGCGTGAAGTGCGTGGGAAGCATTCCCGATGAGGCCGAAGCGCGCCGCGAGTTGTTTGCGCCACCGGGCGCGTTGCGACCACAGAAAAGAGCTTGGCACGAAGAACCTGGCCGGGCCGGTTCTTTGCTAGCAATCAATGCCGCCACAGTCAGCACCGCCGTACTAAGCCTGCTCGATCTGTTCTCAGGCCAGCTGGCTAGCAGCGTCTGGCATCGTTTGCGCTGGGTCGAGGGTGAGTCCCTGGAAGTGCATCACGCGTCGGTGGGTCGTCGCGACGACTGCACGATTTGCCGGCCATCACGCTGAAGAGCGTGAAATCGTCAACGGATTTCGTTGCGGACTGCCTTCTCTGAGGTCGTGCCGCCCCGGCAATCCATCCCCGTCCCGTCAAGACTGGAAACGATCAGGAGTCTCACAAGATGTCACTGGAACTAAAGCAGCATTTGTTCGACCTCGGCAATGCGCTGGTTTGGGTCGCCTTCGTTTATTTGGGCTATCGCGCAGTTCTGATCGTAAGCGAATCGTTTCGTCGGCGCGGTGACCTGCGAAGACTGGCGAGCGAAGTGCGGGCGATCCGGATGCAAATCGTCAACCTGGTGACGGGCTCCGAAACAGCCAATGGATCGACTCGAGAAGAATGCCGAACGCGCTTCATGGAACGTGCCCGCCGAGTTTGGTCCCAATCTTCCGAACCGGCTTTGAGAGAACTGCTCCCTAATCTCTGCCAAGCGATCGTCGCCGGGCGCCAGGATCAAGCGATGGATCTGGTGGATCGCTTTCTCGTGGAACGACAAAGCCGGCCTGCGGCTGAGCAATCCTTCAAAGATCGCTGTTTGCAAAACGGTTGTCTGGGAACTGTGCTGGGCCTGTGGCAAGCATTCGCCGTAACACCGAATCGCCAAGAGATTCCGTTGTCAACATTTGGCTTCGCGCTCTCTACCACGGCACTCGGTTTAGTATTAGGCGCCGCGATCGACATGTGCCTGACAGTAGTCTTTGAGAGCGCTTGGCGCGACCTGCATGACGAACTCGAAGAAACACGGCATCAGTGGCAGCAGCTGTGGTTTTCTCGGATTGAGATGCTGTCGGACGTTTCGGAAGAAGTATCGCAGCTCGATCAGCTCAACGGTGAATTCCGCACCCTGCGTGAATCGCTCACGGGAGCATCCGTCGCCATGAGCGATGTCTTTGCGCAACTGCCGGGGCAGATCGCCGTGGAGTTCACAAAAGGAATCTCGCTGGCCGCCGCGGTGGAATCGCCACACGATGATCAGCTCGGCAGTGAGTTCCGTGCCTTGCATGAATCGATCCGCGAGTTGTCCGTGGTCATGAGCGATGCCATTGCACCGCTGGCCGGACAGATCGCCGTGGGCATCGCGAAAGAGATCGCGTTGTCGGCCGCGGTGGTGGAGTCTCTGCCTGATAAACGCAAGGTGTCCCCAGCCTCTCAACCAGCCTCCGACGAGTACTCGCAAAGCCTTGCTGCGGTTGCGGTCGGGGCAGATGTCTGGGATTGGATCACGCGCTGCTAAGCGCTCTCTGAAAATCGTGACACTGGCATTGCTCCAGAGTGCCTTTCTTCAGACATCGTTGACCGGGAACCGTACTTCAGGCTGTTCAACGCCTCATTACCCCGGCCCGCGAACGGTGTTGACGAGCGAGGGTTCTCTCTGAGTCCTGACGGCCATCACGCCGGTGTTCCTCAATTGGAAAGGATCAGCCATGCGACAGCGACTGCAAGTTCCGCGTTCACCAGGAGTCGATCCCATGTTCTCTCTGATGGACGTGACCATCTCGTTGATGTTCGGGATGGCCTTGCTGATGAGTTCTGGGCAGAGCGAGACCCTGGAAGTCCCGCTCGCTCCTCAGCCCAAGGTGGCAGAGAACGCCGGCGCGCCGCAGGCAGATGATCGGCCGGTCGTCACCATCGACGAGAAAGGTGCGGTCACGGTCAATGGCCAACCGACCGTGGACGATCAACTCACCGCGACCGTGCGCAAGTTGACAGCGTCAGCACCCTCGGACACCAGAGCAAAGACTCCGGTCCGCATGCAGGCTCATCCGCAGGTCGCCTATGGCCGCCTGTTCGCGGTGCGAGAACGGCTGCGCGAAGAGTTCAACATCATCGAGATCGGAAAGATCGAGCAACCTTAGTTGCCATGTCCATGTCCCCTCGCCCTTTGCTGGAGATCAAACCATGACTCAACTCTCTGCCACGCGCCAGCGATCGACATCGCGAACACACCTGAACGCCCCATTGAAGTCGATGGACTTGCCCGACCGAGGTTTCATCAGCCCCGAGACGCGGCGACAGTTTCGGTTGCTTGCGGTGGGGTTGATGTTGGCGACGGCACTCCTGTTTCCGTTCTTGGTGTGGACGCCGAGTCCAGGCACGCCGTCCGCGCGTCATCAATCCCAAGCTGGCTCACTGACAGTACAGGCGGAAAGTCAGCCAGTGGCGGATCAGTTGCAGCCGCTCGATCTGATCCCACCTACGACGGTGGTGTTCGACGAGCCTTTGCAACATCCGCAGACGTCCTTCGAACAACTCGACGAAACTTCGCAGGACAGCGAGCCCGTCATCAGCCAAACGCCAGCCACTCCATCGCTGCGCCCCGCTGTCACAAAGGCTGCCGCGAGCCAGTCGTCCGCTACCGCGTCTGACCCGATCGTCGAAAACTTGCTGACGGAGTATGTTCGCGATTGGCCTGGGCTGGGAAACGGACCCAAGGATGGCGATGGTGAAGAGTCGCCGGCGTACGTCTTTGGTTCGATGGATAGCTATCAGCGACTGCTCCAGGAACGCGGCGTCGTGATCGCGTTCAATCGACAGACCGAGGTGCGATTTCAATTGGGAACCACATTGGCTCCCAGGCAATGGAAGGAATCGTACGTCAAGTCGTGGGCAGACCTGCCGCGTTATTCGAAGCGAGTCAGTCGGCTTCCGACGACTCACCCGTTGGTCTCGTCGCTGCGTGCCCGTTTTTTAAGCGAACATCCGGACTGGGCAGCGGGTGACACGATGTTGATGGTGGCGATTCCCGAAGTCGTGGACGCCGCCATCCTGCAAGCTCAGCAAGCCGCCTGTAAGCAGCAGCGGATTCGTCCCAATTCTCGCGTCGTCACGATTGGTGACCTGACTGTCGAGGCAGGCGAGATCCGCTACGTCGTGCGTGCAGTTAAAGACTTTTCAGTCGGCACGGGCGTTGCCGCGCGGTAGTCGGTGGGCCTCAATGCCTCGCCCCAGACCCTGCTGGTCTGGACGTTTGCGAGGGGAACGGTGGGAGGCCAGCTACGTAGGCAAGTCATTCCATGACTCGCTCGAACCGAAGTCTGCGCCAGTCGAAATAATTAGGCGCGAGCAGGTGGCTGTCGCCCCTGCACCCCTCGGACGCTGCCGCTTCGCGGCAGTGGGGTAAAGAAGTAAAGGGGTAAAGCCGCTACGAAGTCCTGACGCAACCAACACACACGAGCCGAAGACCTGCGTAGTTGACTCGATTGACGGGCGAGTTCCCGAGGCGAATGGCCGAACGGCAGAGGGTGGGACCGTTGCTCCACGCGCCGCCGCGAAGGACACGTGCAGTATTCGCAAGGTCAGAATTCCGCACGGGAGCCACCACTTCATCCTTGCTATAGTCATATGTCCAGTACTCGCCCCTCTTATACTCGTCCTGGCACCATTCCCAGACATTCCCATGCGCGTGCCATATCCCCCAGAGGTTCGTCAGGAATGGCTGTGGCAGTTTCTCAATGGACTGTTGGGCTGTACTGGATCTCAGGGCCAAGTCGTGCCGTGGTCGATTCCAGCGAACAGATAAGGTGCGACCTATCTTACCATCGTAGTTTGCATGTTGGTGCGAGATCACTTCATAGGGTGCGATCCCATAGCGCTCGAACCTTGGCGATCTCACATCGACGGCAGGACCCGCGAAATCTCTCCCTGCGCGAGCCGCGCCTTCCCATTGCGCTTCACTCGGCAAGCCTATGACCGTCATGCTGTGCAAAAATAGCCCGAACACCAGGCTGTCCCACCAATTCACATGCAGGGCCGGACAGTCAGGCTCCGGCATGTAATCGAGAGAGTCATTCTTGATCGCGGGATCGAACAGGGCGAACTGACTGCGAGTGACCACAGTGGCCTGCATCCAGAAAGGCGGAGCAAACGAGCCGTCTTTCGTGTGCGGCGGTGTGAACCGCACACGATGCCGCGGATGCTCGTCGTCTGATCCGTAAGAGTCACCGCTGTCTCTTCCCCGCATGTAAGAGCAGGGGTCGTGGCGGATGGCATCGACTCGCGCGCGGATCTCCGCATCGGTCCAGATTGGCCGCCCCTTCTTGTCTCTTTCCTCGCGTAGCGACTGTTCCATCAGTTCCGCGAACTCCACCGGCGGGCACGGCACGAACGCGCGATCTTCGTATTTGAAGAGGTTCCGCTTCCCTGTCACCGGATCGTCCCATTCCTGTCGATAACCTGCGGCTCTCCAGGCTTGAAGCTGCTCGTAGCCATCGCGCTCCGTGCGACGGCTACTCAGGAACCACCCCCAATCAGGCGGAGCAATCTGCTTCCACCGTTGGGCCGTGAGGATCTTCTTCTCGATCAGTTCCAGCACCCGGTGTTCGGGAATCAGCGTGGCCAGAAGCTGGGCGTCAGTCCAATCGACGTACTGCATGGGCTCACCCGGTTCCCCACGCGGAATCTGCTCCGGCCAAGGTCGATCGAGTTCTGTGGACTTTCTGGTGAGAATGTCGATCGGTTCTCGCTGGAATCGCGTGAGGATCTCCTGACCGGGCTTCTGCAAGGCCGGCTGCTTCTGGAACAATAACCACGCGTGATACATCAATTCGCTCGGCCGTCGCCCACCCGCCGGTCGCTCGAATAGTAACCCCAGCGCGTTTGGCAACGAGGCGCAACGAACGGCGAACGGTTCCCGCGGAGATGGCTCGGCGAACTCCAGCACTCGGAGCCAGACCTGCCTCCACTCGTCCGAGTTCATGGCGGTCTCTGAAGGAGGATCCGAGGCAGAAGGCTCTACCTCAGTGTTGAGATTGTCACGATCACGTTCCGGTCGCCAGCGGCGGAGGTCGTCCCAAGCTGGATGATTCTGACCGACCGCGAAACGTGTCAGAAACCAAGCGGCGTAGAACTCCATCTTCTTCAAATCGCGAAAGCCCAGATGCAATTGACCGTCGCCGGTGAGCATGCCCCGGTCGGTGAACTCGGTCTTGGGCAGCATCTTCCAGTCCGCGTCCCAATGCGTTTGTACCAACTGAGAGCAGCGTTCGCGCGCAGCCTGCATCACGCCGGGAATCTCTCCCTGCGGAACAACATGATTGCGGTACCTGGCCAACTGCATGACGAAGGCGATCGCGGAAATCATCTCGCACCAGCGCAGTTCCTGCGTGGGATCGTCCTCGCCGTGAGCATTCTCGCGGCGGTACTTCTCCATCGCACGGTGCATTAGCCGCCGGGACACCCGCTCGTACAAATCGGTGCGGGTGCGGATTGGCCACACCTGTCGTGACGCTCGTTCAATTTCCTCAGTCGTCGGTGGGTGCAAAAGACGGATCACAATGTCACCTCTGCCTTCGATTCTTGTGGCGTGGTCGCGTGGCTTGAAGCTCCTGTTGAACTTGAAGCAACACGTCTTCGATGTCCTCGCGCAGCATCTTCAATGTTTCGGGCGAGCCAAACGTCGCCGCATCGTGGTCGTCGTCCTCGGCCTCCGCGAACAGGGTGTCATCGGGAACGAGTGCACGCCGCAATTCTTCGGGCAAGTCGGCCAGATAGAGCCTGCGGCGAGTCGCATCAAACGGCTCAATCCGGGCAAATCCCCAGCGGCCATCCGAAAACGTCTTCGCGTAGCGCGGGCTCGACAGCTTGTAGAGGCGGCTGGTCAACAACAGTCGCACTGAGAGTGTTGTCGCTGCCGACGGGGCGGCTGGGTTTGTGGGCGGTGTGGCCTTTGACGCAAACGAAACGAATTGGTCCAGCACATCAGCGTCCGTCTGGTCCATCGCGTCCAGAATCAGACACAAGCGACCGTGCAAGCGGGCATACTCGGCGATACGCCGACAGAACTTCGCGTCTTCCGCGACTGTCTGCGCCGTGCTGTGCGTTTGCCGATACCACGTCAAGAGTCGGCTGGCCACAGCCTCGTCCAGGGCTTGCACGGAATCCCCCGTGGCTGCAAAGAGAACGCGCCAAGCCTCATCCCGTTCGTTGGCCCAACGCAAGGCCAGCAGCGGCTTGCCTTGCGACAACACCTCCCACGCCGCTGGCGAAGAGAACCAGCAAACCGCGCGGCGGGTGAAGACGCTCTTACCCGCTCCTGCGTCCTCCGCCAGCACCAGCCACGGATACCGAGTCAACAACCACGGTAATGCCGTTCCGTCGGGACGTTGGCGGCTCTGTTCTGGCGCGACGTCCTCTTTCAGTTGGCGATATCGCGGCCGGCGCGACTTGTCGGAAGTCTTCGCGGCCGGACCTAAACTCCCGCCGCGAGCAGCTTCCTTGAGTGACGGTGGAACGGCCCCCTTCGGCCAGTAGGCGGAGTAACGGGGAATGAGATAATGGTCCAGGCGATCGTCATCGGGGCTATTGACGGCGGCGGCCCATTGTTGCTGTTGCCATGCCGCAAACGCTCGCAACGTCTCCTCGCAGCGATGATCGCCCAGCAGATGGACGATGGCCGCGGCCAAGGACTCTTCGGCATGCAGGATGATGCCGTATTCCCGAGCTTGCTGCTTGAGTTTCTCCAGGTCCGGATGGTCTGCGGCCACCACCACAGTGGAGATCCTGGCCCGCTGGGCGCCTTTGAATTTGCTGATCAGACCACCGACCTGGTGCAATCGCCCGCGATCGTTCACGACGACTGCGGTGATGGAGGTATCCCGATTCAACGTCTGCTGGTGAGCTGCTGCATATATCGTGCAAGCCACGAGCGCGCCCGCCGAAGCCCCTTCCAGGTAGGTGATCTGGTCCAACCCCTCAGTCCGCTCCAACAGGATGCGTATCGTTCCCGCAGCGGGCACCTCACCGGCAACAGGCCGTTTCCAATCGATCTCGTTGTTGAGCACGTGCCACGCTTGCCGCACGGAACCCAACAAATCGTCGTCCAGCGCCATGACCCCAAGTGCAACCGGATCCCAGTAACATGCGTATGGCCCCTCCGCGCGAAGCTGCGCGTAGACCGGTGATACTTCTCCCGCCTCGTCACTGTTCTCTCTGGCCCACAGCGCCTGGCCTACGGCTTGAAAGGCAATCGGCTTGGGAAACGTACCATTGGCGTTCTCCGCTTCTCGCAACGGCGCGCGGACTGGTCCCAGCAGATAATTGACCAGCCGACGCCACATCAACACACACGACGTAGGCAGATCGTCGCCGTGCCGCTGCCTCATGCAGGCTGCCAATAATCCATGCGGGTCATTGTGTTCCCCGGGCCGCGATAGATCAGTCGTCTCGTGTGATGTCTGCTCGTCCGAAATCGGAAAGACTTCGCCGTTCCATACCGGAGAATCGTCGCTCAGAGCCCTCTGGTAAGCTTGCACACATCGTGCCACGTATTCCGCGAAAACAACCGACTGGCGCAACGCTTCCTCGGGTTGGCCCTTGCTTGCTTCCCAGCGACGAAACGCCCAGGCCGACAGCACTCCGCAGAGCAAGGCTTGCAGTTGCGCGGCCACCCGTGGTGGCCCCCAGACGGCTGGATGCTTCTCGCGGTCAGGTTTACCGGGAGCAGGAGCTTTACCAAACCAATATCGTTCTATGATGACTTTCGTCAGTTGCTCCTGCCCAGCCGGTGCGTCGATCTGTTGAAGGAATGTTTCCAGTCGGAAGAAATCGGCTTCGCCGTGGTGCCATTGAGCCAACCGTGCTTGTGCGGTGACCAAGAAATGTTCGGCCGGCAGTGCGTTGCCTGTCGCGAACCAATGGCGTCCAAAACCTTCGGTGCTCGCGCTTTCCCAAAAACATAGAGCGGCATCAAAGATGGAGTCTTGGGCAGTGGTCATGTTGGCAACGGGCGGCGCGCGGTGTGGGCTCGTGGTGATCGGTACATGCTATTGGTGACCGAGCGAATGATCTACTTCGTAGCCTGGGATGTTCGCGTTGCGTGTAGCCGGTTGTTTGTCGATGTGGAAACGGCCACGAGAGCAAGCCATCAACGCCGACTGAGGGCTGGAATTTCACCGGCGCGCGAAAACGCCGAACCTCGAATGAGGCCCGGCGTTTCGAGACGGATCTGGTCTAAATCTCAGCATTACTCAGCCGCCAATCGCTTCAAGTTGTCGATGCGGGCTTGCAGCGATGCGACTTCCTCTTCCAACGCGGCCAGTTCGATGCGCAGTTCATTCCGTGCGACGCGAACTTCCAGCCACTGACTGAAGGATTTCACGGCGGAGGCAAACTGTGTGATCGCGTTTTCCGCGGCCACTCGCAATGGCTCAGAGGATGTCGGACGAGGGATCGCGCGGACGGCGTTATCTGCTGCGTCGGAGTTCTCACTCAAGCCTTCGTCGTCCTTTGCCGCGGCGTCTGAGCTCTCGGTCACATCAATCGGCAAGGCATCGAACGTCAGTGCGCCGTCGGTGAGGGAGACCGAGTCGACGACCTGCGGCGCAGAGATGCCGCAATTCTCGCACGCCAGCAACTGTGAATCCGGCAACTGACGCGTTACCAACGGAGTGGCATTCTCATCGCAGTTCTCACAGTCAATTGCGACCGCATCCGCGACACAGGTTTCGCAAGGATCAATGCTGAGGCGAGCAGAGTCCTTCTTCAGCCGCGTTCGCAAGCTGCGGAGCCACTCGGACTGAGATTTTTTGAGTCGGTCGTGGTACTCAGTGTCGGCGCGCTGTGCGATGTCGAACAAGCGCGTTCGCGCGGCATTGAACAAGTGCTGGTTATCCCCAGTGACGACCGGTGTAGGCATCGCAGCCGACTTACCGGGACCGGGACTGGGGCCGTTGGCTGCGTGTGCCAATCCCGTCAATGTGAGCACGAAACAGCCAACCAAAAGACGCTTCAGGACGAGAGAAAACGACATGACAGGCTCCTTTCGAGAGCAAGAGTCCCCAAACAAAACTGGCGTATGGTGGCGGGGAGGCACCATACCGAGGTGTGACCGAAGCGATGCGCCTCGACCGCAATGGGCATTCACGGACTACTGCTTGTGCTCTGCCAAAGATTGACTCTGGCCCGAGGTCTTTTTTGGGTAGGTGTTGCATTGGTCGAGGAACCACTTCAGCTCTGCATCCGTGGGAACACGCACCTTGCGACCTGGCCGTTTTGAGGTGACGCCTTCACCGGCAGTCTGGGACGGCGTGACGATCGCGGGATCAGTAACCGCATTGGGACTTGCGATCGCACTCGTCAATGGGAAACTGCTGGAGGCTCCAACCGCTGCTACGGGCACTGAATCGGATGCCGAAGTCGGCATGATCGCGGTGCTGCTGTCCGCAGTAGGACTCTCTTGAACCAGCTCAATGTATGGTGCTGACCGAGTGGAACTGGAGATCGGCTTTTGCACTGAACTCGCGGCAGCCAGCGTCGGAGCGAGGTCTTGATCCGCAGTCATTCGAGCCGGTTGGCCGGCATCGGAGCAACCGATCACGGTGATGAACAAGACGCTTATGCAAAGGCGAAATGGGGACGCGTTCATGATTCGAACCTTTCATCAGGGTAGTTGCATTACAAAAGACAGTCACACAAGCGTTGTGTGCTCTGAGGCACATCGTGAATTGGGTTCCGCGGTGGTCAGAGACGTCACGACCACATGCACGACGAGCCCGGTGGCCTAGTTCTTCTTGCCCAGAGCGGTTGCCGCCTCAGTAGGCTTCGCACCAGTGGCTTTGGCTCGGTTCGCCAACCGTGCTCGCAAAACATCTGCTCCGCCCAGCGACCTGGTCGCAGTGATGGCATTGGCTTCGGCGGGCTTTGGCTCGCTGTCGTCGCTCGAAGGCTTGAAGAACGGTGTCAGGTCAATCGCGAAGAATTCGTCCACCCCGTCATCGCTGAACTCAACCGGGTCTGGGGTGAGCTCTTCCGCTTTGGCCTGCGCGATTTCACCGATGAGTGACAAGTCGCCGTCGGCTTTCTCAAAGAGAAGACGCATTCTTTCCATCTGGTGCTGCCCACCTGACAATGACTTTTCGAGTTTGACGAGGTTGCTGGCAGCGCGCTTCGTGCGAGCGGCATGCAACTGCTTGGATCTCTGCTGTTGCTCGAGCAAGTTGGCCAGCCGCACGACTTGCATGTCGATGTCCGGTGGCAGAGACAGCCCCTTCTCAATCTGTGGCTTTAACTCGACGGTTAGTTCTTCCAACTGCTGTTCCATCTCCTGGGCCGAACGGGCGGATTCAGATTCCTTTTGAGTATGCTGTTCGCGCTCTTTCTTCACGGCTTCGATGGCGCTTTTGGTGGAAGCCACGAACCGCTGATGAGATTTCTCCAACGGCTCACGTGACTCCACGCACTTCTTGAGCGCGCCCTCAAACGCTTCGAGAGCTTCGGAGAAGGCATCGGCATAGTTCGCCGCCGCTTGTTGATCTTGGGGGTTGTCGCGGAATGCCTTTTCGGCATTCTGGAGCGTCCTGAGCTTGTCAGTGGGAACCATGACATTGCGAAAGGTACCCTGAACGCGATCAAGCTCCTGCTTGTAGGTAAATCCTGCATCGTTGAGTTCAAGGACCACTGATGGTGCACCGATGGGTTTCTTCTCCGAAGAAGATTCCGCCGGTTCTGCAATGACGGGTTGCGGGCCGTCGCTCGGTTTCGTAGTGGCCGACGTTTGAGCATGCGCGGGCGCGACGAATCCCGCGAGCATCGTGGTCAGCGTGAAAGCCAGGCACAGGGCCGGCCCTCGGGAAAACGGTCGCGGTGTGAGTGTCATGGTTTGACCTCCTACGAGAGACAAAGAGGGTGAAGTCACGCGAAGTCACCGCACCGAGCGGGCTCGCTTGAGCACTGCGTTTCAACAGTTCAGAAGGCAGTTGCAGTCCCAAGTCATTTGCGCTTTGCGCCGATTTTGCGAGATGTGCCAAACATTCACGGGAGCAAAGTGACGGGAACAAAGACGTCTTCGCTGTCTGCGGCGTGAAGGGAGTTCTCAAATGACGTCAACGGAGTCAGCCAATCGCGATGAATCGTCGCTACCAGCCGCGCCTGTTCTGCGCTGGGCATCGTCAGTAGATCGCGCTGCGTTCGATCCAGTTCCCCAGGCGAAACCGGCACGCCCGCGCGGCGCAGCATCGCGGCCCAGGTTTCATCGTGTGCTTCGCTGAAGAACAGAGAGCTTCGCGAGAAGACCACTTCGCGCGGCACTTCGCCATCGCCATCGGAGCCGGAGTCCAGTGATCGAGTCGACCGCGCGGTCAATTGCAAGTTCGCCACCAAGCCGGCTAGCTCCGTGCGCAGAAGCGTCACTTGCTTTCTCGATAGCAACCAACCGCGTTCAAACAAGGGCTGCCCATCGATACTGGCTAAGGTCCATCCGATCGTTACGCGGCTGCCGCTGGAATTGCTCGCCGTAGCTGGCTCGGGCACGGGATGACCCAGCGTTCGCAGATGGCGCGAGAGCTGCGGTAAGTCAGACATCTCCAAGAACGCACCGTCAGTTTGTTCGGCCAGTTCTTCCTTCTGTCGGCGGTGTAGCCATTGCTCGTGTGTGCCACCAGCCCCTTCGACGAACACCGACACGACTCGCGCCTCTTGCTCGCGAGCCAATCGAGTGATCTTCGCGACTGAGAGCCCATACGGATTCTTAGGTGAGTCTTCCGGATGGCTGCTGCTGTCTCCGAAGAGGACGACAAAGCGGTGCGACGCCTCTCGCCACGGAATGTTCTTCAACGCGACGAACATCCCATCGAACACGGCTTCCGGGAAATCGCCCGATGAGTAAGAAGCAGGTGTGATCGGCCGCAGTAGACGCAGCAGTTCATCCCGCTGAGTCGTCAATCGCCCTTGCCCCAAGAGCTTGGTCACCTCGCGATTCGCGCCGAAGTAAAGACCATCGGAATAATCGCGATACAGCACGACGGCGAACGCGATGTCATGCTCAAGTCCCAGTTCGCGAGCGAGATCGGCGACGGCTTGGCGCGCAGCGGCCAGAAATAGATCACTGCTATAGGTGTTGTCGATCACGATCACGACATCGAACCTGCGACGCTCGGGCGAAGCGGAAGTCCGGGGTTGCGTAGCGCCGGTTGTGCTCTGCGAGCGACGGGCACCGACACGGAATGCGACGAACTCATGCCCGCGCAGGGAAACTGCCTGCTCGGCAAGCAGCGGCCAGTGCGTATCGGACGAAGAAGCCTCATTTGCCACTCGCGCAAGCGGGCGCCGCTCCGGTAACCCATTCACCGCCAGTTCCGCGCAGGAAACGGGAAGTTCGTATAAGGGTATGGTTCTTGGGGCCAGCGTTGTTGGAATGGGCCGGACCACAGCCGAATTCCAAGCTCGGACGTCGTCGGTGGTAATCCAACCCGAGATTGACGAGTGGTCCGTGCTCGTGCCGACCTGTAACAGTTCCTTGCCTGATTGTTCCTGCTTGGCGGCATGCACAACTCGCAGTTCTGAATCGTCAATCAACACGCGCCGCACCGATCCGCGGTCGGTGACCAGTCCGAAGCGTGGCATCACCACTGGATCACGCCGCAGCGCGAAGGGAGACTCATTCGGCCGTGAGGGCGGACGGAAATTATCGGTTGGGTCGGACAGGAGTTCCAGCTGCCCTGGCTCCCGATTAGTCCACTTTCGCCACAGAGCAGGTAGATATGGTCCAGACACACCGGCGATTGCCAGCGTCATCAACATCAGAATGAATCGTATGCGAGTCATCATGGACCTTTTGAGTTGGTCGGTACGAGAGCTCATCGCGGTGAGGCACGTGTCGGACCAGGCGGCTGGTCGAAAAACGCCGAGCCTTCAGCAGGCTCGGCGGACGACGTGTACAGCCTCAGTTCTTCGCGACGGCCGGCGTCGGGGGCGACAGCTTCAATTGAGCGTCGATCTCCGCGACGAAGTCGCGTTGAGATGGAGACGTCCAATCAATGAGGTCGCTGGACTTGTGAGTGAGACGTTTAGCCTCCCGCTCCGCACCATCAATGCGGCGTTTGAGTTCGGCCACCGTCTGCTCGTACTTCGTCTTATCGCCGGCAGTACTCTCGTATTTCTGCCTCAACTCGCGGAGTTGTTCCTGAACCTCGGCGTTCTTGATCCGCGCAGCGAGCAAATCCAGTTCACGCGCCTTGGCCTGACAAGTCGTGCGAACTTCTTCCAGGTTCGCCAGCGCTTCGGACTTGATCTCATCCAACTGGCGTTGAGTGTCTTCCTGATCTGCCAGTTTAGAAGTTGCGTCGCGATGGTGTTCCAACCGCTTGTCGACATCTTTTTCAATATCAGACCGCGTTACGGTCCGACCATTGATTTCAAATACATCCGATTGGCTCACGAGCTTTAGCTTGCCCAGACGCAGCGCCGAGTCGTGTTGTGCAATCTCGTTCTTGAGATAGTTGATAGCGCCTTGTGAAGTGGCAATACGTTCTTCAACGTCGTACAGCTTCTCTTCTTGCTTGGCAGCGAGTTTCTCCTGGTCGGCCAACTCCATTCGTGCGGAAGCGAGCAGTTGCTCGTTGGAGAGACTCTGATCGATCGCGTTCTCGATACGTTGTGCGGCCGCGCGGGTTTCGCGCGAGACACGCTCAGGACCCAGAATGAAGGACAGCGTGCCGATGCCGATGACCACCGTTCCCAGGCCCATACTGCCCAGACTCTTGAATGTAGACATGAATGCTTCTCCGTTTGAAAAAGGAACTGAACTAAGCACTCAACATTGCACGGTCCGCTGACAGTGCGGTCCGGCGTTGAGCCTTGCCACGACCATCAGGCCGTGACCCTTAAAAGGCATTAGTCGCGCTCTCGAATCGGGCCATGCTTGGCGAGTTCCTGCGCGTTGCGTGCGAAGTCGCGTTTGGCTTGTTCGCGCTGAGTTTGCCCAGCCAGGTAGACTCCAAGAGCAGGTGCATACGTGGGCTGAGACAGATCCCGCACTGGCGGGCGACAGGGGTTGGTGAAGCCACTGGGCGTGGTCGCCAGCGGCACAGGAGTGGCCGCGACAGCAGTCGCATGATGAGGATTCTCCCAACGTGAGCGGTCGGCTGCGGGGCGTTCAGCGTGGTCCGGCGTCACGCCGGCGGTTGTGGACTTGGTCATGACAAGTTCTCCTTTCGAACTGAGGACTCAGAGCTGCTTCGCACGACGGTGCGAAATGCGGCTACTCACCAAGAAGGCATTCCCACGCGAAAGCCGCTGGCAAAATCGGGCCGGAAGGAACAGTTCTCGTTGGCCCTTCAACGTCGGCTGCGCCTTCGAGGTGCCAGCGCGCGATACAAGCGCAGTGCGCTCCGTCCGAACCAGCGGCTAGTTCCCGAGGCAATTTTCCAAAGCTGACGCCAAGTGCGATGACCGCTCACCATTCGCAATGGCTTTTTCACACTCACGGCCACTGGATTTGTTGTTTCCCGGCGTGCCGCTTCCACGGGCCGTGGCTCATGAATTCCGAGCCATTGCAGGCACAGGTCACCGCGCGAGGTCTTGCCGGTTCGATAGATCAGCGGCGGTGCATATCCCAGGTTGCCTTTGACGACGGTTAAGAGGTGAGCCATGCGCAGCGACTGAGCGGACAGTTTGCATCCCGGCTGCATGTCGCTGACACCATTCAAACAGAGCGGTTGCAGATCGCGTTGCGGGTCGAAGTCGTCGGGCAATGGCTGCACGGCGAGCGCGGCCCTGGCCAGACCAATGATGCCCATGCTGCCGGCTCCGGCCGAGATTGCCCGGCGGCGGTGCTCTTTCACCAGGTGCCGCACCAACACAATCGCCACGCCCGTTCGTTGAGCTAGTTCGGCCAGCGGCTGCAACGCGCCGCGGACTTGGGCATCACCCTGCACGCCAGCCGGCAAGTAGGCGGTCAGCGGGTCGATCACCACTAGTCGAGCCTGGACTTGGGCGATTGCTGGTTCCAACCGTGAGACATCGCGAGGCAAGCGCCACTCGGTTCCGGTCGAGTTCGTGCTCGCGAGTGCCAGCACTCGTGAGAGATCGGCTCCCGCGGTCAGCAAGCGCGGCACGACTGTGGTTGCCAGATGATCTTCCGCTTGCAGAAGCACGGCGCCGGCGGGAACGGGAAACGCGATCGTGTCCAACAGCGCCGTCCCTGGCACCGCTGGTTCGTCACCGGGGAACGACCACCCGCGCGTCACGCGCGCAATCCAGTCGCAGGTAATCAACGACTTCCCGCGCCCGGGATCGCCTTCGAGGATCGTGATCGCTCCCAGCGGAATCCGTCCGCGCCACAACCACGCCTGCTCTTCTGGCGACACCGACGCCAACGATACGAATGGCGATGATGAAACCGACATAGGGCCTTCTCCGGGGACGGTGCAGTCCGAGCACCAGGGAGAAGGCGGTTGGAGCTGAAATCGCACCATGAAAAAACATCGAAGGGCGGCTGGATGGTGGGAAAGAGCCTCACTTTGGGAATTCCGGTCATCGAATGACCGGGCTACGTAGTTGAGCCATTCCATGACTCGCTCGAATCGAAGTCTGCGCCAGTCGAAAAATTGAGCGCGAGCAGGGGGTAAGGCCGCTAAGAAGTCCTGACGCAACCAACACACACGAGCCGAAGACCTGTGTAGTTGTCTCGATACTCGGGCGCCTCCCCGTAGCGAAAGGCTGAACGGCAGAGGGCGGGATAGTAGTTCCACGCGCCGCCGCGAAGCACACGTTCAGTTCCTGAAGCGGATCTGGCCGGATCAACGACCCTGCCGTGAGCAGCATAGCGCGAGTACTCATCCGCGTCATACCAATTGTCGCACCAGACCCATGCCTGACCCACCGGATGCCAGACCCCCCACTCATTCGGCGCGTATCGTACCTTGGGAATCGGTTTCCCATCATCGCATGGTTGCTCACAGCGCACTGGAACCGTCTGCCCCAAGTATGGTCCTTCCGGGCCAGCGAATGGATACCTGCCATCGAAATTGATCTGGAACGACGAAGCCGTGTCCCACGGCGAAAACGGATACAGATCCAGCGGACCATCATGACCGGCCCGCACAGCGAACTCGAACTGCGCCTCCGTCGGCAAGCTCATCCCACTCCACAACGCCAGACACCACCCCTCATACCACGAGACGTACAACACGGGGCAATCTGGCTGCGGAGCACAGCTATCGAGCGTTCCCATCCAAGCTATGTCGTGTGACGGGTCGAACAACGCGAACTCTTGTCGCGTGACATGGGTCGCCTTGAACCAGAATGACGTCAACTCCACTTCGTGCCGCGGCATTTCGTCGTCGCGGCTGCATGCGTCAGCGGCGGTCCCGCGCCAGAAGCGGCCTGTGGCGCCCTGCGGTGGGCAACGCACATACGCTGGTGCGGTCGCTGAGGGACAGATCTCCTGAAACCGTTTACTGCTCACCGACTTTTTTAGCATGGGCTCTGGCACCAATTCTGCCGCGATCTTGGCTCGGTCCAGATCATCGCCGTTCAGGATCGCTGGGAACTCGCCGAGAAAGTCCTCGACGATCTTTTTCGCCTGCGCGTTCCCTTGCTCGCTGTATGCCTGCAATGTCTTCCACGCACGGTACATCATCTCGCACGACCGACTATAGTAACATGCATTTCTAACCGGCAGCCCAAATACATGCCGCCCATACAGTGGTGAGATCGCTCGCAACCACGATTCCTGCAAACGTCCACCTGTCGGCATCTCGCACAGATACCGCCAAAACCATGCGAACTCCGCACTCTTCCATACCTCTTCGTCGGGGCGACGCCGTGGGGGTAAATAGACCTCCGATTCGACTCGCCGCGCGTCCTCTGCCGTCCCATGCTTTGCCACCCAATACGCGGCGAGAAACTCCTTCACCGTGGCGTCGTGGAACTGCACGACGTGTTGCCTAGTCTCTTCCAGGAACCAGAATTCGACCGACTTGGCGGCATTCACGGCTTTCAGCGCGTCCCAATCCCTGCCGAAGGCTTTCTTGTCTGGCCACTCGAACGACGCTTGCAGGCGTGCGCGGACCTGCTTCAGGTAGCCCTCATATTCCTCTCGATGGTGGTCATCCCGCGGCACGCGATGCCGCAATGTTCCCGACGTGGTGTCGCCCCCGGCAATCATCTCAAAGGCCAGCGCTCCCAAGAACTGCAACACCTCTTCAATCTGCCGATCGAGATCGCCGGGGCCGGACCCAAAGTCGCGGGCTCCGATGGCCTTCAATCCTTCTTGCACTTGATAGCGCAACGACTCGAAGTAGACATCGCTTACAGTGCGCAACTTCAACCACTTTTCGACGGGAAGTTTCAACAAGTATTCACAGACGCGCGGAGTGCTCAACAGCGGCCGAGCTTCGCGAGGCACCTGATCCCAACGCTCGGTTCCATCAGGAAAACGTCCCAGCACAACCCGCTGCTCGGCTTCCGTGAAGGGGTCGATCTCCACGCAACGCCAGTCACGAGACGTATCACCCAACAAGTCCTGAAATCGCTTGTCCTGAATGGCGAACGGCCGTCCAGTGGCGACGAAGCGGCAACGCTGCCACTCCGATGTCACCGGAGCCGACGACGCACTGACGAACGCACCGGCGTTGCCGAGCCACCACTTCAAAGTGTCCAACTTGGCTCCCTGAGCTTGATCAATGGCGTCGATCAACAGCACCAGTTTTCCAGCGCGCCGGAGCCGTCGTATCCACTCTAGGGCCGCTGGTTCGTCGCTTTTGAACCGCTCGCACTCATTCAAGGTGGGACAACTCCGACAACCCGCCAGCCACAGGTGCCGGAGCAACTGCTCGTCGGACGCTGGATGCTCCGGGAGATCATCCACATCCAGCAGTAAGGCCACGTAGGGACTCGGCACATTGGCTTCGTCGGGCAGAGACAGGCGGTACTGCAACCACTCCAGGTTCTTGGACTTTCCCATCCCCGAATCAACGACCAGCACCAGCCGGTCCAGACGCTGGTCTTCCAAGACTCCGCGAACCAACGCCTCGCGCGGCAGGCGGGTCCAGACCTCGTCACTGCGCGCGTCCGAGCTGCTTTGGTTCCGTTCCCAGCGCCACTGCTCGCGCTCCTGCACGACGCCGGGTAACCGACCAAAGAACTCCGCCACCGGTCTCTTCCACAACCACAATTTTTGCGAAACGATGAACGGGGAGTCAGGCATGGTGCGGCGGCGTGGATGAAACGAGGCGGTGACTTGGAGAACACTGTTCGCACGACAGCATAAAGGCGGTCGTTCTCAAGTTCCGGTGCTTGCTCGCCACAATTTGTTCCCAAAACCAAACATTCCTGCGCCGATCCAAGATTCGACTGCCTACTGAGCTTCAGTCAGATTTCCGCCTGAGACTCACATTGCGGAGGCCAAGATGTGTTTCGTTGTCCAATCTCAATCACGACTCCCCGGTGATTTGTTTCCTGAACTGAGCGCGCGTTGGCCGGAGGATCAGCACTACCGGTTGCTGGAGGCAGTCGCGCACGAACACAGAATCCTCCTTGAACTTGTCGGGGAACTGCCGACCGATGCTTCGGATGAGCCGAAGTGCGACCTGGATGAATTCTTCCGGGCTCTGAATGTCAAACTGGCCTGGATCCGCGAGTGGGGGCGACTTCGTCGTCCCCCAACGTCAGAGGAGCTCTGTACCATTCGTGATCGGTGTCTCGGAAAACTCAACAACAACGCGCTGCGGAATCGTCTGGCGTCGTTCGAGTCGTTGCCAGAGTGGCTCAGAGATTACCTTCCACTGCCCGGACACGAACGTCGCTCAGAGGCTTTGTCTTTGCCATCCACGGCGTGCTTGGAGACGCTTAGGAAACACGTCGAGCAATTGACGGACCCGGTTCCAGCAGTCCCGCTTGAGGCGATTCAATCATCGGTGGAAGGTTATCTCGATGAGCTGATCGCAGGCCGTAAAGCGCAATTGGGATTTACCAGCTTGTGGTGGTTGAAGCTCTTCCAATGGGAGTTTTTGGTGGGGCGCGAAGTGCGTGAGATTCTCCCAAAGTTCCTACCCAATGATCGTCCCTCACCGAATGGAGATCGAATCCCGGGTGACAACTCCGATTACAAGTCGATTACCAACAGCGTCTTCATCACACTGCTGGAGCAATCTATTCGACGAAGCGAGTTATTGGTGAAGTGTTGGCGGCAGCATCAGCATTGCAAACTTTCGACGTACTTGTCTGCTTTTGTGCCCACCCAGGTACGTCGCTGTCTCTGTGCTGAACTCGGCATTCCGTTTCAGGAATCGAACAAGGAAGCCCAGGCCCAGCCGAAAACGTCGCGATCACCACGCATCATCTACAAGCCGGATGACGACAGCATTTTTCAAAGTGCGTCGGTACGGCATGACTCAGAATTGAACGCTCTTGCGAAAGAACAACAGGAGCGAATCTCGACCATCCGGGAGACCTTGAGCCCCGTGGAACGTGAGGTGTTTCGGCTGAAGTTTGATGAGGGATGCAGCATTCCCAAAATCAGCTTGATGCTGGAACTCACTGAATCGCGTGTCAGAGGCATTCTCAAGGGGCGCTTAAATGAAATCAAAGATCGGCTTGCCGCGGCAGGCGTAGTGGATCCAACCCCCATCCGTGTGGATGGCTGACGATCTCTCCGTCCCCATCGCACGATCTTCCTTTCTGTCACAGCGAGACCAAATCATGAATCCCATCACATTGGACAATGTCGTGAACTACTTGTCCGAGTCCATTGACGATCCCGCGCTGGTGTCTCGAATTGAGCGTGAGCGAGAGACCAATCCCCGTGTGGCCGCGTGGTTTGAAGAATTGAAATCTGCCGCGCTGTTGCTGGCGGAGCCAAACCCCGAGGATGGTGATGACGAGATCATCCGCTTGGACTACGTGCGTCAGATGATCACGGAGACCGAGCCTTCCGTCACCGACTTCTGGGAGTCATTCGCGGCCGAGCTCTCGGCGGCTCGGATGCAGCTTGCTGAGGGGAAGCCGGTCGTCATTCGCCCCATTCCCGACGAAGAACTGACTCGTATCGGCGGGTTTGCGTTTGATGGAGGGCGTTCGAGTTCTGCTTTGGCGGGTTTAGCGAGATTGTCGGCGTCCTCCTCCAGTGCTGAATCCTCACTCAAGATGGAGTGCACGATTTCACCGCGTGAAATCGTGTGTCGGGAGCTGGTAAGAGTCATTGAGGGTCAAGAACTGCCCGGGACTCAGACGGTCCTGCTGATTGTCCAGGACAATTCTGGATCTTTGTTGGGTTCGCGCGAGGTGGTGATGCACCGCCGACCGTCCATCAATTATCCGCCGGGCTTTTGGTATTGCAGTGTGCCATTCACCGATGTCGTCGCGGCTCCAACGGCAGGGGTGGAGAACATGTGCGTGTACTGCGTGCCTCAAGCGCCCGAGACTGAGAGCCTTTTCGCGTCGCTCGCATCCGACCGACAGCACGTCGTTGGCGGACTCGGACGAAGAGCCGCTTCGCGTCGGCCACATCCGGCTGAATGATTTTCTGTGACTAATATGCGAATGAGGCGCCACTTTAATAGCTCTGCGCCACTCACCCTTGATGGAAAGACTCCGACATGGCGGAAGACACGAGCGGAAAACACTCCGAACCGACGTGCGTAGACTTAATTAAGACCTGGGAGCAAGCCGCGCAGGTACAAAATGGCTTCGGATTGGAACCAACGAGATTACGTCCCTTGTTTGGCGATGGCCCACAAGGGTTGTTTGCCGGCGCGGCTCGGACCATCAAGGAGAGGGATGCCATTGCCTTCAATCACAAGTTGAAATGGCTGACGGACAAAAGGGATGTCTTGATCTTGGAATCCGAACTGAAGCAAATGCTGGCTATCACAGCGGCGGCGATTTACTGCGTAACCAGCTTGGCAGAGGAAGACGATTCCGAGGATTTGGCGACAGAGTTGATGTCTGCCATCAGACAACTCGATGGGACTTGGAAAAACACGCAGCCAGTCGGCTGTCCCAACTTCATCACCTCTTTCATGGACAAACGGCCCCGGTTGAAAGCGATTTTCAGTGATCAGAAGACATCACTAGCGAGCTGGTATGCCTGGGACATTCTGCTCGGCCTGCATCAGGATGAAACCTTGTGGAGTGGCATCCCGTTTCAGACTGCCGCCGCGCCAGTGCTGTTTGTGGATGAGGCGAACAACCAGGGGCTGGTGGCGTTGCTGACCATCGAGCTTTTGCAAGATGGCGGCAGTGGTTTCACTCCGATTCCGGAGAGCCTCGGCCTGACGGCGCTCAACCCGGAGTTTCACTCAGCCATGCAACGTGCGTGGATGCTTTCCGGCATCCAGGGTTGGCGCGGTCGGTGGAAGCTGTCGCAGTTTCCGACGAGCACGGGCACCCTGGATGTCCCGTTGTTGAGTGGTCGTTCGCTGGAAGCGGCTACCTGTGCCACGTTGTGGTCGGCCTACGGCTGCATCCCGGGAACCGACCAGACGACACCCGACCCGCCGATCAAGTCCAGAACGCAACCATTCAGTACGACCGATCTACGCACGGCCATCACAGCGCAGTTGGGCGACCTGCCGAAGAACGGCAAACGGGACGAAATCCCGCTGGCGCCAATTACGGGGCTAGTCTCCAAATACAAAGCCGCGCGTGATGCGGAACTCGAAGTCGTCATCGTCGCCAAGGAACAAGAACCGAAGGCCACCGAAGGTTGGACGTCCAGCCAAGCCGCTCGCCTGGGGCCACCAACGCGGCTGCCGACCATCGGCAAAGCCTGGGATTGGATTCATGCCGACGTCCGATTTCTGCGGGCCTACCAAGCGAAGGTTGTGGAGACGTGGAGGCAGCAGTGGATTGATGAAGTGGATGTCCTCGAAGACGCCAGCGAGACCAGCCCTGCGTAGGCTGAACACGCCTCGGTCCGGCCGTTTTGGACCAGGCTGGCGAGAACAGTGGACGGCCGAGGCGCAGCCCTCCGACGACTGGAACTTCACTGATGACCAATTCACATCCCGTCAAGCAGCAGACGTTCTTTTCCTCGCAGACGTTGCGTTGGTTAGCGGAGCCGTGGGAGACGCCCAACGATTTGCGTCCGCTTTTGCAGCCCTCGGCCTTCCGCGCTGAGCGCGCGGGAGCGGCTGCGGTCGAACGATCGAACGTGGGCGACTGGCAGCCGCTGGAGCGTGACAGGCTTGTGGATCGGTTGCTGGCGGATGATGCCGATTGGCATCGAGTTGTCTTCACGACCGATGCCGGCATCGGCAAGACCACGAATTTGAATTGGCTGCACGGGCAGATCAATGCGCGCCGCAGTCGTCAGGCGGCGTTGTCGCTGACCATGACCGATCTGGCCCACCTGAGCGTTGACGGCATGCTCGGCAAGCTGTTGGAGCAGTTTCGGCAAGTGTCGGCCAACTCGACTCTGCACCTGCCGTCACATGCCGATGCCAGCCACGATCCGGGCTTGCGGATGTTCGAGCATTGGCGGCAACGCGGCTTGCTCACCGTGATTGTGGATGGCTTGGACCAGGCTTTACCGACGCAAATCAGTCTTCTCAGAGACTTGCTGCGCAGCGATGTGTGGCGGACATGCCGCTTTGTGTTGGGAGGCCGCCCGTCTGCCTTGCAGACGCATTGGGATGACTTGTTCGCTCACGCTGATCCGCCGTTTCAGTTCGTGCGGCTGGATGACTTCGATGACGATCAGCAACGGCGGTACTTGGGACGGCTTGTGGATGGGCAGTGGCGTCGTGACGTGATCCCGGAAGAGGCGCATGGGATTCTGTCCGTTCCACGCGTGCTGGAGTACTTGCGCGATCATGTGAAGGACACTGAACTGCCGCAGATTAAGACAGCCAGTGACGTGTACTGGAGATCCACACGGCACATGGTCAAGGTAGCACTCGCGAACTCATCCGAGGCGCGGAAGATCGGCTTGGCAGCCGGCGCCATTCCCGCCGACAAGCCGACCGAAGGGCAAATCAGCGAAACTATGAAACTCCTCGCGGCCGTGGCTTACGCCATGACCTCGCAATTAGTGACGGACACCGACGAGCACTCGGAAACCCACGGACAATTGATCCCGAACTTCTCGCTGATTGAACCGGGTTCGCCTTTTGAAGACTTTCGTGAGCAAGTCGTCCGTCTGATGTGCAACAGCGAAGCACCGAGTTTTCAGGATCGCGCGTTGAACAATCAATGGCTGGACGCGCTGGGAGCGGCGAACGATGCCGTGGCTTCGGGCTTCTACGATTCCGACACGATCGGTTTGAACGGCATCCTGTGGCGGAACAAGACGCTGCAAGAGTTCTTCACCGCCCTGTGGTGCGCGAAGTACGCCACGCCCAAGCAATCCCACAACCTCTGGGATTGGCTGTATCTGGCGGGACAGGTCGAGACCGAGCCGTACTACTGGGTCAATCGCTTTCTAGCCGAGATGCCGAAACAGGGACGACATGACCAGGTCTGGGTGAATTCGCTGGAGCCGGTGTACCGCCCCGGTGACGGCACGGCAGGCGGAACGAAGCGGTCCACGGAGATGTTGTTTCGGAGTTGGCGGACCATGCACGCGCTGGCTGGCGAGCCAGTGTTTGATTGGTGGGATTGTTCGTATGAAGAGCTGATCGAGACGGAAACGCGGCTCAAACAAGGCGAAGGTCCGCGTCCGCAATCCCATCCGCAAGTGCCGCGAGCACGGGAGGTCTTGGCGGCGTTTCATGGCGAGTTTCAGCAGATCCTTGACGGCATACATGGCAAAATGCTTTTGCCAACACAACGCCAAGGCCGACAAGCCGCTGCCGTGGAGGTGACTCGGAATTTCGTCCAAGTTGTGGGAGGAACTTTCCGCATGGGAGCTCCGGACGAGAAGCAGGGGATGGGAATCGTCCGCCGTCGATGGTGGGAGCGGCAGATTTCTCAGGTGATTGACCCCGAAACGATCGCGCGTCAACTCATTTTGCGTAGCCAATTTGAAGATGGCCCACGCGGGGAGTCACGATATGAGCAATTTATATCGGGGTGGACGGAATTGATTGCTACGCGAGACGTTAAGCTGATCGAATCAAGAAATCACACAAAGAACGAAACTCCGGAGCATGGAGAAGAAGTGCAACATGTTGCCGATATCAAGTTGAGTGCGTTTCCCGTCCTGAATTCATGTTATCGATTATTCGATCCGGCTCATGGCAGCGAGCAGACATGGTACTCCGAGAACTATGTCAGGATCAGCCCTACGTCACGCCATCCCGTGATCTACACCAGTTGGTGGAACGCCTGGGCCGTCGCGCAATGGTTGTGCTGGAAAGATGACGAACGAATCACACGATGCCGACTTCCACACGAGCCGGAGTTTGAGTTCGTGGCAAAACAGCCCGACCACTGGGATTGGGATTACTGGTGGGGTGACGACATTGCGTTGTCGGATAGCGCAACATGCAACTGCTTCAATCGAACTACTGGTACACGTCCGCCGGAGTTCGCCAGGCCATTTCGTGCCTTTCATGATCTGTTGGGAAATGTGTGGGAATGGATGGCGAATAACTATCGCGAGAAGTATTCGAGGCGTGCGTCGCCGGACAACAAGTCCGTTCGGATGCTTCGTGGTGGCTCATGGAAGCAAGACTCGACATTCTGCCGATCCGCACGTCGCCACTGGCTCGCTCCCGGAGATCGAGGTGACAGCGTGGGCTGCCGGTTGGTGTGTGTCGCAGTTCCCGTCAAAACTTCGTAGCGTCTTTTAGCGTTGCCTCTATGCGCACTGAGTTTGGAACAGAAAACTCGGGCGAAGGCCCAAATCACAATTCTTTCGTAACCGACATACACTCAGATGGCAGCGAGTTGCGAGCGATCGAACAATTGCACGCGTTACCTGTATGGAGCGGCCAAACTCCCGCGACACCATCGACATTCGATCGGCGTATGCCTGGAGAATCGGAGCAGTCACTTGCTCGATAGTTTGCTGCGGCCCATGTACACGGCAGACCGCACCAAACTTCTCCGGGATATCAACTTGCAACTGCGTTTGAATTCTGCGGGGCTTTCGAATTGTACTGCCTATCCGTCGACAGAGGCGGTTCCGCCGCCTGTTTCGTCGACGAGATCGGCAAAATGCAAATGGGTCGGTGCCAGTTGGATGTTCTAATGCGGTGGACGCATGGTGGTGCCTCCGCTTCCTGAGGTCTCAACGCGACAGAGCACCGACCTCGGTCCTAAGACTGATTGGTCGCCGTCGAACTGTCACTTTGCCGAGAACCGGCAGCCGCACCTTGGGCATTCCCGTTCCGAGGTCGATCGCATCTCGCGCCGCCGGGGCGCCGTATACTCAGGTCGCGAGGGAAGTGGCTCAACGGATCTCAGCTCCTCGTGCGGCGGAGTCACCCATTTCGCGAACCACATCAACACGATCGCTGGCAACAACGGGATGAGGCACGCGCTCGCCAGCAGCCTGAGCCCCCAACGCCACAGATTCGCCACAACAGCCATTGCGCGACCTCCCTTTCATCAGAAAGTGATCTGCTTCCTGGTAGGCACTCGCACAACCTTTTCGCTGTGGCATTTCGGCAGGGCTCCTCAAGATTTACTCAACCGTACTCGTTTTTCACCCCGCGTCTTTCGTGTCTGACTTGTCGATGGCACGACCCCAATCTCGCCACCGCGTTCGCCAGGGTGTGGGCCCTCGTCTAATGTTTCTCCTCTTTGGAGGCACGACGGGCACTTGTGGAACAACGGAGGAATTCTGAGCGCTGCGCGCCCTGCTCCTCTCATCCCTGCGAAGCGATGAACTTGGACGGACGACACATCACCGGTCGCCCACCAAGCGTGTGAAAGTCTGGTCGTGAGTCAGCTTGAGACGAACGACATGGCAAAACTTCAACTTCCTACCACACGAACTCCGCTCGAAATGCCTTTCTTGAGTTGTCATGCAAGCCGTCGAGGTTTGCGTCGCCTTTCCGAACTCAAGCAGATCATTTGGGAGACTCGAATATGGCACCGCTGTCTCGATTGTTAGTCGCCGGAACCGGCGACGTGGTCGGCGAGCGTCTTCGTCCCGCAGTGAGAAAGATTGCGGAGTGGCATCCGCTGACATCGATTACGTACTTCGATGTGACGTCCCAACCGGCTCGATTTCAACTCGGGAATATGGGCATCCCCGAGCGCTTCGTTCAAATCCACGACTGCGATTCGGCGGTCGATCAATTGATGAGTCACGGTGCGCTCGGGCGTGACACCCTCCTACTCGTCTACACTCCCTCGCCTTTGCACGTGCCGTATGCCCGTTCGTTCGCGGAGTTTGTCGGCCGTGTGGGTGTTGAAAAGCCACTCAGCTTGTCTCCTAGCGAAGCTGCGACTTTGCTGGATTACGAGCAGCGAGTCTGCCCGATCAATCACCAGGTTTGGAAACCCGACATGCTGCGTTGGGGAGCCGACTGCCATTTCGGACGTTGTGATGTTCAAGACATCGGACGCCTCGAGTTCGTGCTGCACGAACAGAAGGGCGTTGGACCTCGGACGATCGACGACGCGATTTTTGATCTCGTCTGGCACGGACTCGAATGTGGCCTGGTACCGCTGATTGCGGGTGGGATGGGATTCAATATTTATGTGCGACAAGCCCAAACAGCGACCTACATCAACGGCCCAGACCAACGTCACCGCACCACGGCGGCTCGTGTGGAGATCGTGCTCAGAACACCGTTGCGAGATATCCCACTCACCATTTCCGTCGGGAAAGGATTGGAACGCGGTGCGAAGAGCGTAGTAGCTTATGACTACCAAGATGAAGTCTTGCGTGTGGTGTCGTTGAACGCCCCCAATAATCGCGGGCACCAACTCGCGATCAGCGAATTGCTTTCGGCCTCACGACCGTTTCTGCCGGTGTCCCTTCAAGATGTCGTCAAGGTCGTTGAAGCCTGCTCCGACGCAGCGGCTCGTGCATGTGAAATGCCGCACTACGCCTTTGGTTCCACCCCTGAATGGCTGACACTCAGCACGCCAGCAGTCGTGGTCGCTGCTTAACTGTGCCCTGAACTGCTGACGGTTTCTCGGCCAACCTTGTCTACTATTCTGGGCCGTTGACAAAGAGCACATATGCTTCGGATGAACACGTCCGTTCTGTCTTGCGAGCGTCGTCGGTGCTATTGGCGTGACTTCATGGAGAAGGCCGTGCGGATGCTGACGGTCATACGGCTCTGCCGAGCGGGTCACTGGGTTACCTCGCCCTTCCGAGTTCGCGGCCCGCAGTGCTGCTCCCGTCCCGGGACTGGATCCAGTTTCGCCTGCGCCCGTCCCTTAAACCTTCAGCACCTCCGAACGCGCGGCGGAACCATACAAGCCCTGGCTAGTCCACGCTGGCCCAATTCTCTTTTCCGATTGACCTGATTACTGTTCTTATACGAGTAATCATACCTCAAAGTGCTCCACTCATAAGTTGCTGTCAAATGGTTACTTATGGCTTGCAAAGCCGCTTTTTCTTGAGGGTAATTCTGAATTCCCCCCGCCTCCAGTGTACACGGTTGCATGCACTCGCATGCAGCCGTTTTTTCTTGTGCCGACGTGAAATGTGAGATTTGGTCAGTTGGTGATTGCGACTCCGTGCGGCTCAAAACGGGATCATGTGGCATCACTTTTGGCATCACTATTTCGGTCGTGATTGCCCGCTCAAAGTGTGCTGGCAGAACTTGCCGGTAGTGAGCGTTCGCAATTTCTTCCGTGTGACTTACTGGCGTCGACGCCCCTGCAAACTGGGGAGCAGTGAGCCGATCAGCGCAAAAGCGGCCAGCCATTACCTTGGTGCCGGCGGCAGCCATCTGGAAAATGGTACGAGGCAGATCGACGCGTGCCGTACGATCCATCAAGCATGATTCGTGCCGCGCCAAAATCGACGCTTTCATGCTCATTCAGAGCCCACTGAGAATGCGCCTCATCTAACTACGCGTCACCAAGGCGACTCCCGCCACAAAGGGCTTGATTGCCAGTGCACGATGGCACTGCACTATGACGCTTCTGCCCCGTTTGAACTTTCAGCGGCAGCTTCTCCTGAGCGTTAAATAGCGCCATGACAGGTAATGCACCCCGCTTTGGCGTCCACAACGAAATATCGCAGACCTTTGTGGTTGGCATCGTGATTGCATTTCATCAGCTCATTCAGCGAGTGCTCTCGCATTGTTGGCGATTGAGGAACTGACTCTTCGAAATCCAACTGCACCAGCCCTCAAATTGCTCCTGGCTCCCAAAGTTGGGCAGCAAGGAAACTGCACGGCAGTGTGCGGAGTGAGCCCAATGTATGCGGATTGTGGCGCGCTCTGGCTGAGAAGCTTCAACGCCGAGCGAGTCGAATCAGCGTTTCCTCTTCTTGGCGACTAACGAATTCCCCGCGTTCTCTCCATCATTTCAAGGATGCCGCGTGTTCTGTAATCAATGCGAACAAACTCAGAATGGAACCGGCTGCACCGAAATTGGCGTGTGCGGCAAAGATCCCGACATTCAATCGCTGCAAGAGAT
Source organism: uncultured Planctomycetaceae bacterium (assembly GCA_964386705.1). Lineage (GTDB taxonomy): Bacteria > Planctomycetota > Planctomycetia > Planctomycetales > Planctomycetaceae > AM-0621. The sequence continues at coordinate 20 of CAYLTY010000029.1, read as the reverse complement.
CTTGTTGTATGGCGTGAAAG
>CAYLTY010000028.1:0-54574 GCA_964386705.1 uncultured Planctomycetaceae bacterium | reverse complement strand
AGTTCAAGCTGGACATCACGAACCCGCGCGTCAAAACGAAGGCGTTCTACCTCGACTGCCCGCACTGCGAAAAAGAATTGCGAGTGGCTCCCAAGTATCTGGGGATGAAGGTCGCCTGTAAGCTGTGTGGCGGCCACGTTGAAATCGTGTCGGGGAATGGGTCGGCTTAGTTGCCCGGCTCTCACGGAGTTCGACAGCTTCGTGGCTGATGAGGATTCACCATGCCACGAATCGTTGCGATTGTGCTGGCCGCCGTGTGGTTGCTGTGCGGCCAACGCGTCTGGTCTCAAGATGCACCGCGACCGAACATCCTGTGGATCACCAGCGAGGACAACGGCCCTCACCTGGGCTGCTACGGTGACACCTACGCGACCACTCCGCAGTTGGATGCTTTGGCCGCGAAAGGACTGCGTTATCTGACCTGTTGGTCGAACGCCCCCGTCTGCGCACCTGCCCGAACGACGATCATTACGGGCGTCTATCCGACATCGACCGGCTCAGAGCACATGCGGTCGAACGTGCGGATGCCGGGCTTCATGAAGATGTATCCGCAGATCCTCCGTGAAGCGGGCTATTACTGCACCAACAACAGTAAAGAGGACTACAACCTCGAAAAGCCGCCGGGCGTCTGGGATGAGTCTTCCGGCAAAGCCCACTGGAAGAACCGCCGGTCGGGGCAGCCGTTCTTTGCGATCTTCAATCACACCGTCACGCACGAGAGCCAGATTCGTAAGCGTCCGCATCGCGCGGTGCATGACCCGGCGAAGGTTCGGATTCCGGCCTATCACCCTGACACCCCGGAAGTGCGACAGGATTGGGCGCAGTACTACGACAACCTCACCACTCTGGACGGTCTGGTCGGCAAGAACCTGCAGGAGCTGGCTGAAGCCGGACTCGCCGAAAACACGATCGTCTTCTATTTCGGAGATCACGGCTCTGGCATGCCGCGCAGCAAGCGCTCGCCGTGCGATTCGGGCCTGCACGTGCCGTTGCTGGTCTATATCCCAGAGAAGTTCGCGCACCTGCGACCGAAGGAGTATCAGCAGGGCGGCACGTCCGATCGGCTGGTGAGCTTTGTTGACCTCGCTCCGACTCTCTTGAGCTTAGTCGGCATGAAGCCCGCCGAATGGATGCAGGGACACGCTTTTGCCGGCAAGCATGATACGGGACCTCAACAGTATGTGTATGGCTTTCGCGGCCGCATGGATGAACGGCTCGATCTGATCCGCAGCGTTCGCGATCAACGCTACGTCTACGTGCGTCAGTTCATGCCGCACAAGCCGTACGGACAACACGTCTCATACATGTTTGAGACACCAACGACGCGCGTCTGGAAGCAGTTGTTCGATGCTGGCAAGCTCAACGCCGAGCAGTCTGTGTTCTTCCAGCGAAAGGCACCGGAAGAACTCTATGACCTGCAGTCCGACCCGGACGAAGTCCATAATCTGGCGGGGCGGCCGGAACATCAGGCAACTCTGGAACGCTTTCGAGCGGCGCAGCGAGACCTTGTGTTCAAAATTCGCGACGTCGATTTCTTGCCCGAGAACGAGATCCACACACGTTCTGTGAACTCGTCGCCGTACGAAGTCGGCCACGATGATACGGCCTATCCTCTGAAGCGGATTTTCGAGACCGCCGAACTCGCGGCTAGCAACCGAGCGAACAGCGCCGAATCGCTGGGCAAGCTCCTGAAAGATGCCGACAGCGCCGTGCGTTACTGGGCCGCGCTCGGGCTGTTGATCCGGCAAGAGAAAGGGGTTGGTGCGGCTCGCAACGAACTGCGCGCCGCGTTGGAAGATACATCGCCGAGCGTGCGGATCGTCGCCGCGCAGGCACTGGCTCAGTACGGCGAGCCTGCCGACGTTCCGAAGTGTCTTGATGTCCTGGTCGAATTGGCCGATGTCAAACAGCGGAAGATTTACATCGCGGTGCAGGCCCTGAATGCTCTCGATGAACTCGACGAAAAAGCTCGACCGGCAATCGATGCGATCCGTTCATTGCCCTCTGGTGACAAATCCACACCGCAGCGTCTGGGTGACTACATTGAACGACTGAAGACAAAGACGCTGGGCGATCTGGCCAGCAGCAGTGAGCAGAGCAAATAGCCCGATGATAGAGCTCGCACCGAGACGCGAAATGAGCAACCACTTCAAGGGAGTGCACGTGAAGGCCAGCAACTGATGGCGAACGACAAGAACAAGCAGAAGCATCGCATCTCGTTCCGCAAGAATCGCGGCAACCGGTCGCGGCAGGTGGACTTCACTCGTGAAGTCGATCTGTCGTCCGAAGACGACGAGCAGACGTCGCGAGTTGTCGACTTACCGCAGACCGAGCGTCTTACCGGCAAGGGCGCGCTGACTCGAAACCGCACCGTGATCGCCGAGACAGACGAAACCGGCGAACTCGTTTTGGACGTTGATGTCGCGAGCTGTTTGCGTGGTCGCGTGTTGTCGCCAATCGGGTTGAACTCACTGGTGCAGAGCGAAGATGGCCGACTGTTTGAATGCACCGTGCGTCGGCTGGTACGCACGATGGCTCGTGATGGCCGCAATGCCATCGTTGCAGGCGACTGGGTCTTGTTCGAACCTCAATCGGATCGACTCGGCGTGATCCAGCGCGTTGAACCTCGCAAGACCACACTGGGTCGAGGTTCGAAGCGGCATGAGCACATCATCGTCGCAAACATTGATCAGATTGTGATTGTAGTCTCAGCCAGCGAACCGCCGCTGAAGCCCAGCTTGATCGATCGCTTCATCATCAGCGCGACCAAAGGCGGCGCCGGAGTTTTGATCTGCATCAACAAGGCGGATCTGGTCGATCCTGCAGAGCTGCAGATGCTGATTGGCATCTATGGCCGCATCGGTTGTCAGGTCGTGCTGGTCAGCGCTTCGACCGGGGCTGGCATGGATCGACTGCGGACGTTGCTGCGCGATCGGCAGTCGGTGTTCACGGGACAGAGCGGCGTCGGCAAATCGTCGCTGCTGAATACCATTCAGCCCGGCTTGGCCCGAGCCACTGGTGAAGTCAGCAACTGGACTCAAAAGGGTAAACACACGACCCGCACGGCAGTTCTGATGCCTTTGGCCACTGGCGGGTGGGTGGTGGATACGCCGGGCATTCGCCAGATGGAATTGTGGGACGTGTTGCCTGAGGAAGTGGAAGGCTACTTCGTCGAGTTCCGGCCGTTCGTGTCGTATTGCCAGTTTCCCGATTGCTCGCACACTCACGAGAAACAATGTCGCGTCAAGCAGTCGGTGCGCAGCGGGCTGATCGCGGCGGCACGCTATGAAAGTTATCTCCGAATTCTGTCCGGCCAGGACGAAGACGACTGAGCGAGTTAGAGCCGGACTGCTTGCGAAATCTCCGTGAGTGATGCAACGATCGACCGTGCTCTGGCGCTTAATGGCATCACACATCGACGATCACTTCGTCGCAAGGAGACAGCGCATGGCAGGGTTGAACCGGCGAGACTTCATCCAGGAAACGCTCCTGACGACTGCGGCCGGCTGGTCGCTGTCGGCCTCTCGACTCTTGAACGCCGCCGATACGAGCGCCGGAAGTTTGCATGTCGCTCCCTTCCGCTTTGATGTCACCCCGCCGTTGGGACATTCCTGCTGCGGTGGCTGGATCAAGCCCATTGAAGCTGTTGACGATACGCAAGAGGCTGTCGGCGTCGTGTTGCTCGGAGCGGGCAAGCCGATTGTCTTGTGTGCGGTCGATTGGACCGGCCTGTTGAATGAAGCGCATGTCGAATGGCGAACCGCGTTGGCTCAAGCGGCGGGAACAACTCCTGATCGAGTCGCCGTGCACTGCGTGCATCAGCACAACGCGCCGTTCGCGTGCCTCGAAGCGGAACGCATTGTTTCGGCCGAGGGCGATCTACCACACATCGTGATGGTCGACTTCTTCAAGCGATGTCTGGACCAGGCGCGACAAGCCGTTGAGAAGGCGATCCCGAAAGCTCGCGCGGTGACGCACATTGGCTGGGGCCAAGGTGAGGTCAAAGAGGTTGCCAGCAATCGACGAGTGCATCGCGACGGGCAAGGAAAGATCATCGCCATGCGCGGCAGCGCGTCGAAGGACGAAAAGCTGCGAGCGCTGCCCGAAGGTTTGATTGATCCCTTCTGCAAGACCATCGCGTTCTTCGATAACGACAAGAAAGTGGCGGCGCTGCATTACTACGCTTGCCACCCGATGAGCTACTACGCGGACGGTCGAGCCAGCAGTGATTTCGCCGGGTTGGCTCGCAAGCAACGTCAGCTGGACGAGCCCGATTGCACCCATCTGTACTTCACCGGCTGTTCAGGCAACATCGCTGCCGGAAAGTACAACGATGGCTCCAAGGAACTGCGTCCCATCCTGACGAAGCGGCTTTACGAGGGGATTGTGGCCTCAGAGGCCAAGTTCGAAAAAGCCGCCGTCAAAACGCTGAACTGGAAGACGGCCGAGGCGTTGCCGCCGCCGCTGAAGACTCTGGATGCCGAAGCTCTTGCCAAGCGAATCGCGACCAAGACCGAACCTGTCGTGAATCGCAACCGGCCTTCGTATCAGCTTGCCTGGCTGCGTCGTTCGGCCAAGAAGATCCCCATCGTGCTCAGCTCATTGCACATCGGCGATGTGAAGCTGCTGCACCTGCCCGCGGAGTCATTCATCGAGTATCAACTGCGAGCCCAAGGTCTACAGAAGGACAACTTCGTCTGCGTCGCCGCTTACGGAGATGGCGGTCCGTGGTACATCCCGACTAAAGAGGAGTACCCAGCAGGCGGCTACGAAGTGAGCGTCGCTTTCTGTGAACCGGACATCGACGACATCCTGACCGCCGGAATGCGCGAGATCCTGGCTTGATGGGCAAGGTCAGTTAACTCAAGTCGTCACGACACGCGTCTTGTCGACGATCTGGCGGATGGCGTCTTGTGAGCGTTTGCGCTGGCCTTCGCGGACGAGGCCTTTGCAGATGACTCGGTGAGCGAGCGCCGGAATGGCCAGCTGCTTCACGTCATCGTGAGTCATGTAGTTCCGGCCCTCGACGAGCGCGAGCGACTGCGCCGTGCGATAGTACGTGAGCGCGCCGCGGGTGCTGACTCCCAAGGTGAGTTCGGGATGCGTGCGCGTCGCGGAGACGATCTGCAACAAGTAATTGGCGATGGTGTCATCGACCTTCACGGCTCGCACTTCTTCCTGCAGCGCGGCGAGTTCCTGCGCGCTGATCACGGACTGGAGCCGATCGACGGGTTGCCCCCCGCGATGTTGGGCCAAAATGCGGCGTTCCACATCCATGTCGGGATACCCGATCGAAATGCAGAGCGCGAAACGGTCCAACTGGTTTTCTGGCAGCGGGAACGTGCCTTCGGACTCAAAAGGATTCTGCGTAGCCAGCACGAAGAAGGGTTGCGCAAGCTGGTGAGTCACACCTTCGATCGAAACCTGCCCTTCGTTCATGGCTTCCAGCAGGGCGCTCTGGGTTCGCGGCGTTGTGCGATTGATTTCGTCGGCGAGCAACACGTTGGTGAAGATCGGGCCGCGACGGAAATCGAACTGACCCAAATTGGGTAGGAACACGCTGGACCCGAGAATGTCGCTCGGCAGCATGTCCGGGGTGAATTGCAGTCGCGTGAACTGCACATCAAGGCTCTTCGCCAGTGCCTTTGCCAACGACGTCTTGCCCACGCCCGGCTGGTCTTCAATCAGCAGGTGGCCGCCGGACAGCAGAGTGACGATGGCAAGTTTCACCGCTTCGGGCTTTCCGATCACGGCGGACTGAATGTTGTTGATCAGTTTCTGAATCAACGAATGGTCGGCAGGCACTCAAGACTCCGTGGTGATTTCAGGGCGACAGGCGATGTGATGTTGAGAAGGGCGTCACGCAGACGGGAAGCCGAAAACGGCAGAAGAGATTACTGAGCGGGGATATCGCTCCACAGCCAGCGCAAGGATTCGGGCAGGATCGCTCCACCATGCTTGCCGCTGTGGCCGCCGTCACCCATCTCGAACTTATGCTCGTAGCCTTTGAACTTCAAAGACGAAACCATCTGCTGATTGGCGAGCGGCCAGTTGCCGTGCAGATTGTCGAGATCGTTTGAACCTTCCTGCAGGAAGACCTTGATCGGCTTCTTTTCCGTCTTGCGAATCAACGCCTGACAATCATGACCGCCGCGAATGTTGGTGAAACTGCCAATGTGGCTCAGCACCTTACGGAACTGGTCGGGGCGTTCCCAGGCGACCGTCCAGGCGCAGATGGCGCCCGAACTGATACCGCAGGTCGCTCGATGCTCCGGTGTCTTCGAAATGGAATACTGAGCTTCGATCGGCGGCAGGACTTCTTCGATCAGCAACTTGGAATACAGGTCTCCGAGCGAGTCGTATTCAAAGCTGCGATTGCTGCGCGGTTTGCCGCCTTGAACAGTGGATGGAATCGTGCCCGGCGAAATGAAGACGCCAATCGTCACCGGCATCTCTTTCTTGTGGATCAGGTTGTCAAAGACGACGGGCACTCGAAACTGGCCGTTCTCGCTGACGTAAGTGCCGCCGTCCTGAAAGACCATCAGGCAGGTGGGCTTCTCTTTGTTGTATTGAGCGGGCACGTAGACCCAGACATCGCGTTCGGTGCCGGGGTAGGCCTTCTCGCTCTTGAACTTGGATTGCGTGACTGTGCCCTTCGGGACGCCGTCCTGCCGCATGGACTCCGTACCCAGTTTGTAGTCATCAATCGCGAACGCCGTGGTGGCGAACAGGGCAACACACAATCCGAGGAGATAGGGCGACCGCATCAAGACTCTCCGCAAAAATTCCGCACTTTCATGACCCGCATGGGAGACAAACGATATCGGGACAGCCTGCGTCTGGCGAATCTCAGCGGCAACAACGGCCGTGAATCGCTAACTTTCGCAGCCTTATGAATTCATCAACTCAAGATCTGCAGCTCGTGGCAACGAGCACCTTCGGCCTCGAAGCCGTTGTCTCGCGCGAGCTGACTGCGCTCGGCTACACCGATCAGCGCACGCTGGATGGTCGCGTTTTCTTCCGTGGAGACGTAGCCGCGATCTGCCGGGCTAATCTCTGGCTGCGATGTGCGGATCGAGTGGAAATCGTGTTCGGTCAGTTCCCGGCTCGGGACTTCGGCGAGCTGTTTGACCGCACGACGGAGCTGCCCTGGGAGCAGTGGATTCCGCGTGACGGGCAGTTTCCCGTCGATGGCCGGTCGGTGAGGTCGCAACTGCACAGCGTGCCGGACTGTCAGCGGATCGTGAAGAAGGCCATCGTCGAGCGGCTCAAGAAGGTCTACGGCGTCAACTGGCTGGACGAATCGGGTGCGACGTACGGAGTTGAGGTCGCCCTGCTAAAGGACGACGTGTCACTAACGATCAATACGTCCGGACCTGGGCTGCATCGGCGCGGATACCGGCGGCTCAACGCGAAGGCTCCGCTGCGAGAGACTCTAGCGGCAGCGTTGGTGAAGCTCAGTGTCTGGAATGCGGAGCGACCGTTTATCGATCCATGCTGCGGCAGCGGGACGATCCCAATTGAGGCGGTCTTGATCGCGCGAAACATTGCACCCGGCCTGCGGCGTGAATTCGCCGCTTCGAACTGGCGTCAAATCGGCGCCGCTGAATGGCAGCAGGCGCGCGCGGAAGCGATGGATCTCGTGCAACCCGCTTCTCCGAATGTGCTTGTCGGCACAGACATTGATGCGAGCGTTCTCGAACTGGCACGATTTCATGCGCGGCAGGCGGGCGTTGAGAACTCGATTCACTTCCAGCAACGACGATGCGAAGAGTTTTCGTCACCACGATCCTATGGCTGCTGGATCACCAATCCGCCGTACGGTGAGCGAATTGGCGACGCGCGTGACGTCGAACGCCTTTATCGCACGATGGGCGATCTCTGGGACAAGCTCGACACGTGGTCGTTCTTCGTCATTGCTGCGGATCCGGACTTTGAACATCTGGTGCGGCGTCCCGCGACTCGTCGACGTAAGCTCTACAACGGCAACCTGGCTTGCACGTACTATCAGTTTCTGGGACCGCGTCCTCCCTTGCCGTTGGCAAAAACGTCCGAGGAGTCGTAGTTCCCATGGCAGAGTTGTCGAGTCCGCACCAAGGCCTGAGCAAACGACTCGCATCTTCTGCGGTGAATTCCACTTGGCAGTTTGACTGGACTCTGCAAATCGCCAGACTGCAGCCATGCTGCCGACGTTTCTTTGATCAATGAGCTGTCCGGATGACTGTTGCCGCTGATTCAACGAATGCTGTTTCAACTCCGCCGACGGAGAAGGTTCCGGCAATCGATCGTCGATCGTTGAACTTGCCGAACCTGATCACGCTCAGCCGACTGCTGTTGTCGTTCGTGTTGTTTGGCATGATGTCGCATGGCGGCTGGTGGCTATCGTCAGCGGCGGTCTTTGCCTTCGCGGCTGCAACGGACGCTGTTGATGGCTACATCGCCCGCAAGTATGGACTCGTCACGACGCTGGGACGCATCCTCGATCCGTTCGTCGACAAGATCATCGTGTGCGGGGCGTTCGTGTTTCTGCTGGAACGCCCCGTCGAGTCCGGTGTTAATGGCTGGATGGTGATTGCGGTGATCGGTCGTGAGATGTTCGTGACTGGCTTGCGGTCATTCCTGGAGCAGGCCGGTCGTGACTTCTCGGCGGTCTGGAGCGGCAAGATCAAGATGGCCCTGCAATGCATTGCAGTCACCGTAAGCCTGGCATCGCAAAGTCCTCTCTTTAGCGAATCGCACAACTTCTTGATGCTGCGCGACGTGCTGTTGTGGTCAGCCGTTGTCGTGACGATCTATAGCGGGTTGCTCTACGCTTGGCGCGGATTTCAAATGCTCCGTCCTGCGACGAAGTAACCCTGACGGACGGTCTGTTCGTCGAATGTGCCTGATCCGCCACGAAAGAGCGTCTGCCTCATGCTGACCTTTGCGCTACGCAATCTGTTGAGCCGACCGGCGCGGTCGTTGTTGTCGTTGCTCGGTCTGACGGTGGCGATCGTCGGTATGGTGGGCTTGTTCTCGGTGGCCGAGGGCATTGACCAGACGGTCGATCAAACCTTCAATCGCATCCCCGGCCTAGTCTGCATGCAGCGCGGGGCGCCGATCCCGCTGTTCTCGCGCATTCCGCTCGCGTGGCGTGATGAAATCGAAGTGCTGCCCGGCGTGAATGTGGTCAGCGCCGAGATCTGGATTCGAGTCAACGTCGTCAACGGCAAGACCATCGTCGCGCCGCCTCGCTTCCTGTTCGGAGCCGACCTCGATGCGCACGCCAAGTTGAAATACAGCGTCTACGGCAGCGCGATGGTCGAAGGGCGTTACCTCAACCTGACCGACAAGGGCTCGCAGCACTGCGTCGTCAGCCGACAGATTGCTGAGGAGTTCAAGCTCGAAGTTGGTGATTCGTTCGTGGTCAACGAAATGCCGCTGAAGGTGATCGGCATCTATCACTGCGGGTCGTTGCTGCTCGACGTCGCGATTCTGGTGGATCAGGGGTTGGTGCGTCGGATGTCGATGTTCGATTCTCGCGCCGTGTGTTCATTCTATGTAGAACCAACGGGCGAGATCCCGAACGACCAACTGGCGGAAAGCATTCGAGCGGTCTTTCGCGGCCGCTCGCACGTGGCCTGGCAACCATCATCCCTGCTGTTCTCAGCCATGGGGTCTGTCGGCTCGACGCGCAGCGCACCTGTCGAAGGTGAAACCGATAACCCGCTGGTGAACATGATTCGGCGCACTGATGCAGCAATCAAATCCACGCGACCGAAGACCGCTGCTCAGCCGAGTGATGAACCGCCCGCGCCCGGCAGCACAGCTCAGAAGGTGGCTCACCAGAAGGCGACCAATGCAGACGACGAGGAAGAAACGTCGCCGCTGGAAATCCGGTCGTCGTCTGATTGGGCTGAGCGGTTTGATGAGTTCAGTTCGGGGCTCGATATCTTCCTCGGCATCATGACGAGCATCGGTCTGACGATCGCCGTCTTGAGCATCATCAACACGATGCTGATGAGCGTCACCGAACGCATCATTGAATTCGGCATCCTCAAAGCGAACGGCTGGTCGCGATCCGACGTGATGAAGCTGATTACCTATGAAAGCGCCGTGCTGGGTTTTGGAGGCGGCTTTCTGGGCTCATTCCTGGGATGGATACTCACTCTGGTGGTGAATCAGATCTGGCCGGAGCACGTGCACCTGCTGGCCAGTCCCAGCCTGCTGCTGTTCAGCCTGATCTTCGCGACGTTGCTGGGCATGGCCGGCGGCTTGTATCCCGCCTTGTGGGCTACCCGAATGATGCCGATGGAAGCCATCCGCCGGGGCTGAACAGAACCAGTCAGCAGACCAACCCAATTCGATGCAGGAGCGATCGATGCGTAAGCCAGTCGAGAAAACCCCAATGCCGCAGGAAGACGCGGGAGCGATTGATCTCGTCCAGCAGATGCTGGCGATTCCCGGCAAGAGTGGTCAGGAAGCTGCCGTCGCAGGCTTCATTGTTCAGCAACTGAAGTCGGCGGGCTATCGCGACTCGCAGATTCAGTTCGACTCCGCAAACAAGAAGAGTTCGATCGGCGGACAGGTTGGCAACTTGATCTTGAAGCTGCCGGGTACGGTGCGCGCCCCGCGCCGCTTGTTGATGGCACACATCGACACGGTTCCGATCTGTGTCGGCTGCGAACCAATCCTCGACGGGCCTGTGATTCGCCCGAACAAACGCACGACGGGCCTCGGTGGTGATGACAGGGCTGGCGCGAGCGTCATTCTGCACACTGTCCTGAATCTGGCGAGGAACAATGCTCCGCATCCGCCGATCACGGTGCTATGGGCCGTGCAGGAAGAGATAGGACTGGTCGGAGCCCGCCATGTGGACTTGAAGAAGCTCGGAGATCCGAAGTCAGCGTTTAACTGGGACGGCGGTGCCGCGAATCTGGTGACGCGCGGCGCGACCGGCGATTACGGCATTGAGGTTGAGATCACCGGCCTGGCGGCTCACGCGGGAGCACATCCGGAAGAAGGTGTGAGCGCCATCGGCATCGCGTCACTGGCGATTGCTGACCTCGTCCAGAACGGCTGGCACGGACTGATTGAGAAGGGCCGTAAGCGCGGCACCAGCAACGTGGGTGTGATTCAAGGCGGTGACGCGACGAATGTCGTCACTCCGAAGCTGACGCTGCGCGCAGAAGCTCGCAGCCATGATCCCGTCTTCCGCAAGAAGATCGTCGATGAGATCCGCAAGGCGTTCGAACGCGCCGCGAAGACCCTAAAGAACGTCGACGGAAAACGTGGCACTGTGCAGTTCACCGCGGAGTTGAAGTACGAGGCCTTCTGCCTCTCAGAAGACGAACCGACGGTGCAGGCAGCCGTTGAAGCGGTCAGCATGGCCGGTTTGCTGCCTGAGCTGCGGATTTCGAACGGCGGCCTCGATGCCAACTGGATGACCGCGCACGGCATTCCAACAGTCACCCTCGGCTGCGGCCAGTCAGGCATCCACACCGTCGATGAAGTGCTGTATCTCGATAGCTACCTCAAAGCTTGCGAGATCGCGCGCCGCTTGGCGACCGACACGAACGCCAAATGATGTCGTTCGCAAAGTGATAGCAGAAACGGTTACTCGCTCCGCTGAGTCTTCGCTCGCAGAGCCGTCGATGAGATGTCATCTCGAAAGCGATCTTCGGGGATCGATGAAAACATGTCGCGAGCAAACTCGGGAACTTCCAATTGTTCGAGCGAGTGGAATGTTCCCTGAATGACTCGGCCAGCCACCAGGAACTTGCAGCCGTGTTCGCGAACTCCCTGCAAAGCTTGTTCTGTACCAGCCAGCGTGTTGCCATAGAAACGCGGTGACAGCAGCCGTTCGGCGGTGTCGTAGCCGATGACGAACGTCGTGTGCGGAAAGCAACGGGCTTTGTCGACGAACAGTGATGCCGTCGTCAGAGCCAGCGGGCAGGTCTGAAACTGCTTTCGCCGTTGTTCGATCGACAGGTAGTCGAGCTTCGGCTTGTCTGCATTCGCGATCGTGAGTTCAAAGTAGACAAGCCCGCCGAGCATGTCTTCCGCCACCTGCTGCAGGTTGAGATGCCCCCGATGAAGCGGGTTGAAGGCTCCGGAAATCAAGCCTTTCGGCGCCACATCTACCTCTGAACTGAGGGACCCATCCGGGTGTGCCCAGACGACTGATTGGTCCCCGCGCCACACCTGTTGAATGAGTTCATGCGGTTGGATGATCTCCTCTTCAATGGACTCGTCACCAGTCAGATTCGGAAGAGGGATGTCTCGCAGTCCAATCGATTCCGCTAACGCTCCCAGAGCAAGATCGGCGATGACGCTCTCTTCTTCTTCTCGAGTGCGTGCGCCTTTCGTCAGCCTGAGTTGCAGCAGACGGGTTTCCTTGTCGGACTGCGTGGCAACCCAGCCGCGATGAGGGCCGCGCTTGGGTCGGTCGCTGACCAATGATGCCGTGCAGCCGATGCCGATGAGTCCCGTGCGCTTGCCCGTAAGTTCAGAGGCTCGCTTCCAGGCGACGGAAGCCATGATCAACGCGGTTTCACGCGAGCAATAGCTGTCGGGTTTGCGAGTCAGCCATTGATCCAGCGCTGTGGCCGAGTAAGGAACGATCGCTTCGAGGACCGATTGCGAACCGCCGGGTACCTGCAGCAGGCGTCCGACGGCTGCGCTGCCTCCGCCCGTGGCGGATAGCACGAACTGCTGTCCGCTGGAATGAATGGTGCGGATCACCTGCTCCCAACGCGTCATGACGCGAACCCTTGTTGCAACGAAACCCGCGCCGAACTTCGACGGTCGGCATGTTGTGCGTTACGTTCTGCCACGTGAACTGCAATCTGAATACGAACTCACGACGCATGATGACAAATCGCGAGTTCGGTAGTAGCCAGAGTCCTCGGTGAATTTCCCCCACTGCCTGGAGACTTCGACATGCTGCGCTGGTTCCTGATGTTTGTACTCGGGCTGAGCTGTTTTACCGACTCGCTGGCGGCGGAAAAGCTCAACGTGCTCCTAGTGGTTTCAGATGACCTAAGCGCGCGGCTGGGTTGTTATGGCCATCCGGTTATGAAGACTCCGAATCTCGATCGACTGGCTGAACGCAGCGTGCGATTCGATCGAGCGTACTGCCAGTTCCCGCTCTGCAACCCTTCGCGAGCGTCGTTCCTCAGCGGCCTGCGACCCGACTCGACCGGCGTGTACGAGAACTCCACCCACTTCCGGAAGAAGAACCCGGATCACGTCACGTTGCCGCAGGCTTTTCAGAAGGCGGGCTACTACGTGGCTCGCGTCGGCAAGCTCTACCACTACGGCGTACCGGCTCAGATCGGAACGGATGGTTTCGATGACCCACCATCATGGCAGGAGCGATACAATCCGCGCGGCAGAGATAAAGACGATGAAGAGAGCATCTTCACGCTGACGCCCAAGAACGAAGGCCCTGCTCGTTTCGGTGGCACGCTGAGCTGGCTGGCGGCCGAAGGCACGGACGCCGAGCAAACGGACGCCAAGTCCGCCGCCGCCGCGATCTCGCTCCTTGAGAAGCACCAGCAGGAACCCTTCTTCCTCGCGGTGGGTTACTTCCGACCGCACACGCCCTACGTCGCTCCGAAGAAATGGTTTGATCTCTATCCGCCATCCAAAGTGGACTTTGTAGGTGCGCCACATTCGCGAGAGGGTTTCCCCGAAGCTGCCTTCCTGTCACACAAGAAGGAACAAGCTGACATGACCGATGATCTGCGTCGGCAGGCCATCCAGGCCTACTACGCCGCGATCAGTTTCATGGATGCGCAAGTCGGTGAGTTGCTGAGCGCACTCGACCGCTTGAAGCTCGCCGACAAGACCATCGTCGTCTTCATGAGCGATCACGGTTACCACCTCTACGAACACGGCCTGTGGCAAAAGATGTCACTCTTCGAGAACTCCGCGCGAGTTCCGCTGCTCATCTCAGTTCCCGGCAGTACTCAACGCGGCAAAGCCAGCGGACGCACCGTGGAACTGGTGGATCTCTATCCCACACTCACCGACTTGTGCGGTATCGACGCCTCTCCAGCCGTTGAGGGTAAGAGCCTTAAGCCGTTGCTCACGAACCCACAGGCTGAGTGGACCAAGCCCGCTCTGACGATGGTCACTCGCGGCACGCCAACTCAAACGAACGCCCCGACAGTGCGACCTCAAACCACAGGCCGCAGCCTACGAACGGAACGCTACCGCCTGACCGAATGGAACGACGGCGACAAAGGCGTCGAACTCTACGACTACGAAGCCGATCCGCAGGAGCTTAAGAACCTCGCCGCCGATCCCCTGTATGTGGAAACTCTGGCGACGCTGCGTAAGGAATTGAAAACGCGTTATCGCCGAGAGTAATCAAAGATCAACTGGCTGCGAGATGTCACCCATCAATTGCCGAAACCCGTGCTCCCCAGCTTCATCAAATATCGAGTGCGTTCAAAGGCCGACAGTCGGCTTTCATCTATTTTCACCGGTTCCGTCGTCAGATCAAAGAAGAATGGTTCAGCTCGTGTGCGTAGCTTATCAACGCCGTGTACGGTGACTTCGGAGTGTCGCGCCATGAATTCGCGACTGCCTTCCAACGTCACGCGAGTACCTCCAAGATGCACGGCGAGATGATGGTCAGAGGTCAGCCGTTGCAGTCCGGCGTCGGAGATTGCCGTGTTGCGCAAATCCAGCATGTCTGGTCCAAGGGCGTTCAATGCGTCGATGGCGCTGTCGGTGACGCGGCTTCCCGGTAGGGATAAACGTCGAACGTGCAAGCTGCCCTGAACTCGATTGAGCCCCTCATCGGTAACTTGAGAGTTAACCAGAGTCAGCGAACTGAAATCGCGCTGAGCAATCTTGGCCAGCCAGGAATTATCGACCTTGTTGGCTCGTGTGATGGTCAAGCTACGTAATCTGTCCGCGCGGTGCACATGTTCCAGACAGTCTATGGTCAAGTCCCCGGCATCAAGTTGTAGGAAGCCCAAGTGGGGCAGGCTACAGAGCGACTTAACTCCCTCGTCAGAAATTGCACCGCCTATCAGCGTTAACTGTTGGAATTCATGGTTCCGCGCAATGCTTCGCGCAGCAGAGTCGGAGAGATTCGGAGATTCCAGAGCCAGCTCTATCAAGGGCCAAGCTTCAAAATATGGCCAGGACTTGGCCGTCAGTTGGGTTTTTCCAAGGCAAAGAGATCCCCAGTATTTGGGCGCGATCAACGCCGTAAACTGCTCGTCATCCAAGTCAGAATTCGTCCAACAGAAGATCCAAAAGCCGGGCAACCTGACGAGCGACGATGCCGCACTTGCTTTTGGAATAACGGGACCATCCAGAAGCAGGGAATTCAGGTTGGACAGCCGGCTGATGGCACGCAGTTGTGACTCATCAAATGGACCAGCGAGGCATCCTAAGTTTTGAGTGGTATTCCTCTCACCGAGAAGTTCCAGCTGTCTCGTTGTCAGTCGACGTGGCTTGTGAAAGACCAATTGGCGGAGAGCGTGACTCCCGATAAAAGCGTCGAGCCTGTCTTCAGGAATCTGACTGGCATCTTCAAACGTGGCCGAGTTAATGTCGGGCAGGCGATTGAGCATCACGAAATCGAGCTCGTTCGCGGACCCCAAGATGCCTATTTCACGAAGTGTATCAACTTCAAGCCGCCAGTCCTCGGGGAGCAGGCTGACCAACCACTCCGGAATCCACCTTGGGAATCGGCGAAAATTTACCTCGTGCAGAACATTTGTGTGTGAACGCTGATCAAAGTACCGAGTTGCGATCACTTCTTGTCGCTCGCGCCACAATCCAAGTCCCACCCATACGGCCAGCAGGCACACAAATCCCGATGCCAACAGGACGGATGGCCTTTTCCACCAACGAACCGGCTGCAATGATTGGTCGGCATCGGGTGTCTGCATCTCGCGTGGCTCCGCAGGGTTAGGCGAGAGTGGTCGAACTCATTGTATTTGCTCAGCACTCAGATGAAAGAACTGCCCGGGCCCTTTTACTGAAAGCCCATTGACTCCATGCACCTCAACGGTGGGATGTCGTGCCCGGAACTCTTGAGCGCCTTCCAAGGTGACTTGAGTACCTTCAACGTGTACGCGAGCGTCCGGCTTGAGTGTGAGCCGTCGCATCCCTGCATCTGTGAAGCCAGTGTTCCGCAGGTCCAGCCTCCTCAGATTGGGAAGGGCGTTGAGCGCATCGACGGCGTCATCAGTCATGCGACTTCCAGGGAGTGCCAGATAAGAAAGATGCGCATTCCCCTGGAGATTCCGGATCCCCTGGTCGGTGACTTGGGAATTGATTGCAGTGAGCGCATGAAGGTCCTTCGGCGCAAATTCCGTCAACCAATCGTCAGTTACCATTGAGCCGTTGTAGAAAACCAGCCATCCCAAGTGGGGAAGCCTGCTGAGATGCTGTGCGCTCTTTACCGACAGTCCCTCTGAGGTCAGCCGCAGGTCGCCAATGTGCTGCATGCTCGCGAGTTCTTGAACGCCTTCGTCCCCAATCGTACTCCCTTCGAGTTCGAGGAAGTCCATCCGAGATCTGCGGGCAATGGAACGGGCGAGTGACGCTGAGATGTGTGGTGACTCAAGAGTCAGGCGTTGGAGATTTATGGTTTCCAGCAGTGGCCATGATTTCTCTGTCAGATGGGTCTGCTTCAGATAGAGATAGGTCAACTTGTGTGTCGCTGAAAACTCCGCGAACTGTTCGTCGTCGAGTTCTGAATGAGTCCAACGCAGGTGCTGAAGCGGCAGCTTCGCGAGACTGGCGACACCTCGCACACCTTCGGCCGGCCCGTCCAGCAACAGCGATCGCAGCCCGTGAAGACGTCCAAGTTTGTGGAGCGAACTCTCATCAAATGGCCCCGCAATGATCCCCAGATCACACAAGGTGACTTTATCTGCCAGCACATCCAAATTGGTCACAGACAGACGTCGTGGCCTCTCAAACAAAAGATCTGTCAGCGGGTGGCTACGGATGAGTTCGTTGAGCATTTCATCGGAGATGTCACCTTCCGACAAGTTGATACTCGTAACCTCAGGCAAACGAGAGAGTGCCACGAGATCGGCTTGCTCAACCGGCCCGTTGAACCGGACCCACTCCACGGCCGGAATGTGCCAACTTTGCACAGGCGGCGGTGGTGACCAAAGCCACTCGGGCATCCATCGTGGGTGACGCCAGTTGTTTTTCCCGATCGCAAATTCCATGCGGCGATGACTCACCAGGTAGGCTTGAGCGGCGACAGTCTGGTGTTCTTGCCACAGCCCGATACCGATCCAGGCAGCGATCACGCACACCAGACCTGCGAGCAGCATGATCCTGGGATTCTTCCACCAGCGAGGCGAGGACTCATTGGTGTCATGCGACTGCATTTCTGCTCCTTACACCCATCCGTCGTTTAATGGCGAGCCGAAGGCGACGGTGTTAAACATGTCCCTGATTCACCGTGGTTTCTGTGAAACTCATTCGCCGAACTTAGCGACCGATCTCGAACGGTGCGCTTGCTATTTGATCGAAAGAGCACACATTCACGCGTGTACGTGACCATGCAAGGCAGAAGTTGGTCGGCGAGCCCGCAATGCCTCAAGCCTGTCCCCATGTTCTCGGAGGTCATGATGAGTTGGAAAATGCGTCGCGGTTTTACTGTTGTTGAACTGCTCACGGTCATCGTGATTGTCACGGTGCTGCTGGCGATTGCTCTACCGGCGATTCAGCAGTCCCGGGCGGTGGATGGCAAACATGAATGCGCACAAAAGCTGAAGCAGATTGGGCTCGCATTGCACAACTATGAGGAAACTCACAAGACGTTTCCTCCAGGGTTCGTTTGTGTCGGAACGCAACCGAAGGATGTAGGCGGTTATGCCTGGTCCTACTCCATACTCCCGTTTCTTGATCACGCGCCGCTCTTTAAGAAGTTCGACCACCAACGGAATATCACAGACCCTGCCAACTTGAAGTGGCCTGCGGTCGTGTTACCCGCGTGGCGCTGCCCTAACGACGTTGGTCCACCCACAGTGACGCTGGCCAATGGCTCTGAGTGGGGAACGAGTAATTACGTGGGCAACTTTGGAGTTGGCATGCCCAAGTGGATTTCGCAGGCAGGCGATGACACTTTGGCGAATAAGGTTCAGGGTATCTTTGGTCATAACTCCAGAACGCGCATTCGAGATATGCGCGACGGAGTCAGCAATATCTGTCTCGTCAGTGAACGGCGCGTACCAGCGACGGCCTCAGAATGGGAAACTGGCTCTGTGAGCGGACCATTCGCGTCCTTCTGGGCCGGTGATCCAGAAGTCAAGAAGTCGGAAGCCCAGGCGATCCTCGGCAGCGTTGCGACGGAAAGCACGACGGGATGGTACTCCGTCACCGGCCCACTCTGCGAAGGCCGATGGAACAACACGCGTTTCGAGCCCACCAATGGTGACTGCCCAACGCAGAAAGTGGGAGCGAATGCGAAGCCCATCCGCCCCAATCTGAAGCCCGGTGTTGATGGAGCTAAACTCGGAGATGACATTTCTCTCGGTTATAGCAGCGCTCATTCCGGTGGCGTGTACATCCTGACGGGAGACGCGAGTGCTCGTTTTGTAAGCGACTCCGTCGATGTCGCCACCTGGATCAACCTTTCGCGCCGTGCGGACGGCCTAACGCTGGGTGACTTCTAACAGAGTGCTTCTACGGAGCTACAGCAACGACCCTCACTTTGTCGCTCTGACCGGTGAGCGTCAGCAGGCCCAGACTGGTGGCGACGATGTCGTTCTCGATGGCTTCGTTACCGCGCCAGCTGCCGTTGGGGTGTTGAAGTTTGAGGAGCTTGGGCACGCTCGCCGCTTGCCAATCCACCTCGCCGAACTTTTCAAGACCGCTGACATGGCCAGCCCGCTCCAGGCAGTGGTACGCATAGAGCGGCGTCGAAGTCGGCTTCCACTCGGAGATGACTTTCTCCAGATACTTCGCAGGAGCCTGCATGGCTGCCTCGCGGGCTTTGGCGTCGTCGTCATTCGGCAAGTAGCGGTGGGCCGTGGCGAGGCCAGCGACACCGGCCAGCGTCATGGTGATGGTGGGAGGCGCTCCCTGAGAGTAAGCCCATAGTCCCGTCGGGGTCCGATTCTTCATCCAGTACTCGCTGAGGCGTTGCCAGGTCTGCTGCTTGACGTCGAACCCGGCTTCTTTGGCCGCGTGCAAACCGAGAACCGCGAAGCGCGTGCACGAACCATCGCCGCGACCGCCGTGCTGCTGACCGTAGCTCCAGCCGCCCGTCGAAGGACCAGCGGCGACCTGAGCTTGCTCCAGCCACGCCACATTGCGACGAATCAAGTCGGCATGGTCCTGCGGGGAGGCCAGACAGAATGCGATCGTCTGCAATGCGACCGTGTAGGTTTGGGATGGCTCCACCTTCCGCAGACGAACCAGCGCCTTCTGAATCTCGGCCTCGTCCGCCTTCACACCGGATTGCAGCAGTGCCACTGTGCTTAACGCCGTCACGCCGTTTTCAAACGTCTCCGGTCCCTTCCAACTTCCGTCGGCTTCCTGCTGGTCTTTCAAGTAGGCGACAGCACGCGCAATCGCATCAGCAGGCTTTGCGGCTTCCGGTGCCGCCTGAACGCGTTCATCCACCTTGGCTTTGACCGGCGTCGGCAACCAGAGCGGTGCATTCCAGCGAGTCCGCACGCCGAATTCGTTGGGGTAGTAGCTCAGGAAGTCAGGTCGTATCACCGACACCACTTCCACACCGACGACATAGGGCACAGTGACTCGGCCAGCGGGTTGTGAGGACGCCCGGAATGCTCTCAGCACCACGGCGTATCGCCCTGCCGGCAGTGACTCCAGTAGAAACCTTCCGTCCGCGCCGCACGTTCCGGCGGCGATGATTTCGCGCTGAGCATCAAAGTCATAAGCCGAATCTGGATCGCCGGTGTTCAGGATCTTTGTGTCGAACGGATGCACCGAAATAAACGCGCCCGTCACGCCCGCGTCACTCAGCTTCGCCCACTGCCCTTTGACTGGCGTGACCGATTCCGCCTTGCGGACGAACTCAACGTTCGCGACGGACTGCGGCTTGACCGCAATCGCCTGCCGATTGCAGTCGATGGATTTCTCAAACGAGCCTGTGTTCAGCGTTAAGCGCCTCACGACTTCGTAATGTCCCGCTGGCAGTTCGAAAGCTGCAATTGTCTCAGCCTGCCGAACAGTTTTCACGATCGGCTGACCATTACCCCTGAGCGGCTTGAAGACAACCTCCGCTTGAGCGGGACCACCCGGCATTTCATAGCGAACAGAAACGCGACCGATTCCGGCCGGGATCGCTTCCAGTGCATTATCAGGTTCGGCTGTCTCAGATTGCACGAAGAGCGGCAGCGATCCGCTGCGCAGGTCGAGCGAGATGTCCGGTGTTTTCGACACAGCCAGACTGGTCGCAAAGCGATACTTACCGCCGTCGTTCACCAGGATCGAATCCACGCGCGGCAGCTTGGCCCATTCCGCGTTGGTTCGTTCCTTAGGTTGCTCAATGAGTTGGAAGTCAGCGGTTGCGACGACGATCACCTCGCCGGGTTCCAACCGTTGGGTGCGGCGTTCCTTGGTCGGCTCGTGTCCCTCGGACCAGGCAACACCCCCTTTGAGCCGTCGATTCTGCAGTGGGCCATTGTCGTCATACGAGACCACACTGTGAGCCGTTGGCAGCAGCGCGACTGGCTTTTTTTCGCCGACCACCGAATAGGTCACGGAAGCTGGTTCGGTCAGCACGTTGCGGATCAGGTACTCTGCTTTGACGACATCATTCAGCTTCCATTCCCAGTTTGTCGCATCACCAAGTTCCTTCGGGCGAGCGAGGGGTCTGGTGTATCTCAAACCCGCCTGTAGTCCCTGCACCGGCACGCCCCAGCGAGTATCAGCACTTCCTTGAAGAACAACTGGCTGAGGTGAGGCCGCTTCGGCAGCAAGCTGATCGGCGACTACGTCGAAGCCCAGCGACAAATCAGACGGCATCTGAGTCCAGCCGGGTGCGGCAGCAGTGCGTTGCCGTTCTGGTTGAGCTGCATCACTCCAAGCGAACTGATCGTACGACTCCACCTGGTAGCGCCCCGGCAGCAGTCCATCGGTCTTGAGTGTGAACTCAGAACCTGCGATGGGCAGATCCGCGCCGGGTGGCAATTCGATTTCGGCCATCGCTGTCGCAGCACCGAGGTGCCGCAGTGTGATCCGATCACCCGCATGAATCTTCACCTGAGGATCGCCTGACGCAGCAAACTTCAGCGTTCTGTGCAGCACCTGATTGGTGACATTGCGGGCGCGGTGACGGAACTCGACGGGTCGGCCGGGTGTCGCAGTGTCATTCAGCGAGACACGCTCAAGTCCGATCTGGATTCCGTCGACCGGTTGCGCCCAGCGTACCAGCGTTTCGCGTTTCAGTGCGTCCAATGTCTCGGGTGTGGTCGAATTCGACAACGACAGGTTCTTCTCTTCCGCCAACCAGAGTTTGATCTGAGCCAACCGCACACGTTCCATCGCCAGCTGTGATTCGAGCTGGTCATTCACCTTGCCGTCTTGGGCTAGCTGATCGCGTTGAGTGACCAGCTTGGCGATGTCAGCCACTTTCTGTTTCCAGGCTTGCTGGTGCTTGGCAGCGGCTTCAGGGTCTGCGACGCGTACGATCTTCTGCTCCGGAGCAGCAAGACGCGCGACTGCCGCACCCTTTTGTCCGGCATCAATCCACATCGTCAGATAACAGGTTGCCTTATGCAGCGGTGTTTGCAGTTGGACGGACCAATAGCCTGCATCGAGGCCAGTCAGGTCCAACGGCACGTCGCACAGCGGTAGTTGAATTGTTTCAAAGGCCGGAATCGCAAGTTCCGTCGGCTTCGCATCGGCGGCTGGTTCGAGCGTCACCTTGAGTTCTCGGACTTTCACTTCGCGACGTTGCTTCCAATCGCCACCAGGTAAGGTGATGGTCACAGGACGATCGGTGCTGTTCCGCAGTTGCAGAATGATCTTCGCTCGAGTTAGAACGCCTGCTTCAACGGTGAACTCATTGCTGACATCGGACCAGGTTGCCAGCAGGGACAGTTCAGGGCGACCGAGTGCGTCTTTCATGAAGTCGTCGCGATGCGGCATCAACTTCTCGAAGGGATAATTCAGCGAGAGTGGCTCGGCGGGTTGCTCCGCCTTCACGGTGACTTCAACACTCTTGTTGAGATACCCCGAGCGTTCGTGCCAGACGCGCAACTGATGCTTGCCGGGCGGAAGGTCTTTGATTTCGAACCTTCCCTCTGCATCCGTCACTGCCGCAAAAGGATGGTCGAGCAGCAGCAGCCAGGCTCGCTTGCCGGGTTGAATGTCACTGCGAACTTCGATGGGGAAATTCTCAGGCTGAGTGAGACAGGCCGCCGGTACCGCGAGAGACTCCCCTTTGGGGACCATCATGTTGAACGGATTGTTCTTGACGGGATTCGAATGAAAGTTGTCGATTGCCGGGTTGTTCTTTGAAGACAGCATCAGCTGCTGGCCAGCTCGCACGAATTGCAGGCGCGGAACGAAGCGGTCCGCTTCGGCACTGATCGTCGCGGGCTCTTTCGGAACGGCCGTCGGCTTCCAACTTGGGGGAGCCTTCGGTAGATACACAATGGCATCCACCAATTCTCCCCTCGGTCCAACGGTAAGCGACTCATCGCGCGACTTGCGCGGATCGTACTTCGCCGGATTCTTAGCCCGGTCAGCTTCAAACTTCGCGACCATCTCGTCCGAAGGAGCCTTCAGCCTCCAAGGATAAGCCAGAGAGCGATCGTAATTCGGAATCGGCGGCAGCTTCGGAATTCGGCCCTCGATCTTAATCTGTCCGCGAACGACTCCAGCCTGAGCCGCTGTTCGCTCAGCACTCGGCTGAAGGACTGGCGTCGCAGTGCCATTGGGCAGCGATTTCTCCTTCTGTGCGACATCGGCTTCCACCTGCTCGACCGCCGTTGTAACCGCAAGTTCCAGCGTCTTGATTTCGCTGTCCGTCACCGATCCAGGCAAACGCTGATTCGCTTCCTGCGCGACGTGCAGCTGTTTCAGAGCGGCTGCAACTTTGTCTTCTGAGCGAAGCTTTGTTGCCGCTTCCTCGTTCATGAGCGCAATGTTCAACTCGAAGGTCTTGATATCATTCTTCAGTAGTGTCAGTTCAGTCATCGGCACTGCGTCCGGTTGCTTCTGATTGGCTTCAACCGCGATCTCAAGCTGCGTCTTGCGCCACGCCAACAATGTCGGCAAGAGGTTGGCTCGCAGCTCCTGCAACTTCTGAGTGTATTCAGGAGTGATCGGCGTCCCGCTGAATGCCGCAGCTTCATGCAGACTCGTTTCATATTCTGCACGAAACGCATCGAGCTTCTGTTCGAGCTGCTTTATGGCGAGCGGCGGGACCGTGCCGAGCTGCTGAGCATTAGCTCGTTGCGCGTCTTCGAGTTCCTTTGTCACACGTTCAAGCCCGAGTTGCACAGACTTCACGCGAGCGAGAGCACTTGCAGCTCGTTCCAGCTTCGCCACTTCGCTTTGAGGCACAGTACCGGGCAAACGCTGATTCGCTTCCTGCGCGACCTGAAATTCCTTCAGAGCGACTTCCAACGATTTTTCGAGAGAGCGAACATCGACAGCCACTTGACCTTTCAGCCGTGCGAGATCCTTTTCGAGCTGTTCAATCTGCGTGCGCAATCGTTGTACCTCAGCATCGGGCACTGAACTCGGCTGCTTTTGGTTCGCGTCAATCGCGATCTCCAGCAGCGTCTTGTTCAGCGCCAGGAAGGTCTGCACGCGTTTGATCAACAAGTCGTTCGACTTCTTCGAGAACTCCGGAGTGATCGGCTGACCGGTAACTTGCGAGGCTTCGTGCAACACGAGATCGAGTTCTGCGCGAGTTGCATCCACCGTCTGCTGCAGCTTCTTCAGTGGCAGCGGCGCAACCGAGCCGGGATTCTTCAAATTCGACCGCTGAGCGTCTTCCAGTTCCTTCGTCGCGTTCTCATAAGCAAGCTGCGTGTAGCGTTCGCGAGGCGGGCCTTTCACGGTTTCCAGCGGTGGCAAACGATGCTTCTCAGCAATGTCTCGCACGCTGACGAACACACGCTTGCCCTCCCAGACGAAGCCGAGTTGTTCAAAGCTGCTCAGTAAGACCTCCAGCGCATCACCCAGCGGCAGGTCCGTGACTTCGAATGTGGCCGGCATGTTTCGGGTAAACCCGTGAGTCTTCAGCCCTTCGCCGTCGAGCTGGAACTCCACCTTCGCTGCGTCGCAGAGACTCTGCAGAGCTTGGTGCAGTGGCATGCGCTGAGCCTTGAGCGTCACCTTGCGTTGCAGCGGCTCGGGGTATTCATCGAGCCACACTTTGAGATCCGCTTTTCCCAGTGCCACGGTTTTGACCACTCGCCGTTCATGCCCGATGGCATCGACTTCATATGTGTAGTGGCCCACTTCCAGGTTCTCTAACCGGAAGCCGCCATCGTCCTGAGAAACTGTCTTCGGCATCGCGCCGGGCGAGCGGACAGTCGCCACAAGGTTATTTGGATCAGGGTGCCGCAGCAGAGCCTCCACCTTTGCGGCTTTGACGGGCTGGCCTTTGTCGTTGACGACGCGGCCGCCAATCCAATCAGGTTGGTTCAGAACAACATCAAGGGTGGTCGGTTGATCGGCTACGGCTGAGAGATCAAACTTTCGACTGGCATATCCCGCAGCTTTGACTCGTACTTCGTAGCTGGCTTTCGGTATCGATCGAAACTCGAAGGCGCCCTGCGTGTCGGTCTTCAACGTCCGAACGCTTTTGTGGTCGGGGTAGACCGTCACACCACCGTAGCCGCCGCGACTCAGCTTCAATCTGGGCTGCAACTCAATGGCCGCATCCGCCAGTGGCTGGTGGCGACCATCGACCACTCGCCCCTTGATCTCTGCCTTCTGCGGAGACTTCGCCGCGAGATCCAGCCACGCAGCCTTCGCAGCCTGGCCGATCTCATCCGAAAGCGGTTCATCCAGTTTGAGAATGGGAACGTCAGTTGCGCCCGCAGCCTTAACCAGTTCGGCGATCTGCTCGGTGAACTTGTTGGGATCGACGATGGGATGAATCTTGCGCTGATCGCGCTTGTGATCGACAAAGACCGCCGTCGGCATGCCCCGCACTCCGAGCAGCTCTCGCAGCGTTTCCTTCCGCCAGGGGTTCGTGTCGGGAGGTGGTGCATCGACCACCGACGGGAACGGCAGCTTGAGCGACTTCAAGATCGCCGCACCGTCTTCAGTCTTCGCCGCATCTTGGACCGCTACGATCTTCAGGCCGAAGTGTGCGTACTCATCGTGCAATCGCTTCGCTGCCACCAGAGCTTTGACGCTGCGTTGCTCCCACGGAGCCCAGAACACAAACAGGAAGACGTGACCTTCGAGAAACTGCGGCGTCTGCCCAGGCTTCAGTTTCTGGAGAGTGGGCTTTCCCCAGGGAAGTATGGAAAACTCCTGCACGAGCTTCTCGAGTTGCTCAGCACTCGGCGTCGTTTCACGCGGCTCTTTGATGTTCGACCTCAAATTGCTCAGAGGCAGCAGCGACACCTTCGGCCAGTCGTGCTTTTCTTTGAGGATCGGCTCCAGATCGCTCCACCAGGGATCGTTGAAGTAACCCACGCCGCGCGTCAGATCATCAATCGCGATGCCGAATGGAGTCTTGATGGTCGGGTGCGCGAAGTCAGCGAGTCGTTCAGCCTCGGTTGGCCATGCTGAAGCCTCCGCAGGGCCGATCTTCAGTTCTTTGATCTTGAAATCATATTGCCACGCAACGCCACGCTGGCCTTCCTTCGACCAGGTGTAACTGCCGCGCTGAATCGTCTGCGGCGCCCAAATTCCTGGTCGGGTTTCAACAAGATCCAGGAGCTTGCAGTCCCAGGCCAGTTGGTCGTTCAAGAACTGTTGCAGTTCTGTCACCAGATAGCTGCGACTGGGGCAGACGAAGGCCGACCAGCGCCACGTGCCGTCATTCTCCACGATGCGTTCCACGCGATAGCCATCGAGCCCGTTCAGTTGAGCTGGCTCGACCTTCACATCGGGTTTGCGAAGCACGCCAAGTACCGACTCCAGTCCGCCGTTCGTCGGATTCCAGAACAAGTTTGAGGGCTCATAGGTCCGCGCTGCCGCGTTCGGGGCACCAATCACCAGCGAATTGCCATCGCGATCAAAGTCATACAGCCTCTCACCATCAAAACCGGTGGTCCAGTGATCGGGACTGGTCTCCGGCCTGCCCGAGTTCGGTAGCTCGCTGTCGTAGTCAACTCGCCACTGCTTGCCATCGTTCCGCCAGGCGATCTTGCCCGTCGTTTTCACGAGCGGCTGATCCTTCTTGCCAGAGATCCACGACTGGTCGGTCAACTTCTCGAACTCGACTCGCATCCGCCCGACATTCAAGGCTGCGGCGGCCTCGGCCATCTTCGATGCCAACATTCCAGCACCGAGGGACTCGGGCTTCTTGGCGGTATCTTTTTCTGCAAAGGCAGCAACCTGATCAGGCTCTGGCGCATCGTCTGCTGACTTGTCTCCGGCGAGGAGTGCTGAGTCTGTCTGACTCACGTCTGGTGTCTCGGCGGGTGATGACCTGAGTCCGATCATCAGTGCTGCGAGCACAACGATGGCGATGGCGCCCACTCCCCAGCCGGAACGATCCTCAACGGTTCGGGGCGGGTTTACGAGTCTTCGAATTCGTCCGAGCAACGAACCACCGTCAGCAGACATCGCGAGTTTGATTTGAGGCCCACGTAACTCTTCAAGCGCAACGAGCGCCTTCGCGTACGACACCTCATCACCACAGACCTGCACGGCCAGGTCATCGCAACAGTGTTCTCGCTCCATGCGAATGCGTCGCGATAGCCACCACACGGCCGGGTGATAGAAGAGCAATGTTTCGATCACTGTTTGCAGCAGATTGATGAGATAGTCATTGCGTCGCACATGCGCGAGTTCGTGAGCCAGCAGCGCCTCGATTTGATCGGCGCTCAGACCCGTCAGCGCCGTTGCTGGCAACAAGATGACGGGCTTCAGCCAACCAATGACGGTTGGTACCTCGACGAGCGCTGACTCGACGAGTCGCACAGGCCGCGAGACCTTGAGCCGTTCAATCAATCGAGTGAGCATCGCTTGCAGAACGTCGCTGGCTGGTTGATGGCCACGTCGCTTCAGTCGTTGCACACGACACCAGCCGACAAACATCCTCAAAGAAAGCAGTATCACTCCAGCCAGCCAGCCGTTGACGATCCATGTCATATGCGATTCACAGAACGACCGGGCTGATTCAAGGAGTGTGGCTTCGGCGGCCGGTTCAAGAGACGTCGTTGGCGCAGGTGGAAAATTGTTTGCGACAAGTTCGTTCGCAGATGCCAGAGCAGGAGAATCAAATGGCAATTCAGCCGCAGCAGGCAATTGATCGACAGCACTGGCCGCTTCAATTGCCGATGTCGCGTCGGGAACTTCTGCGACAAGGGACTTGCTCGCGGTTTCAACAGGCGGCGCGATTCCAGCGTTCTGGCTCATGTGCCAGACGGTCGTTGCCACGGGCGCCAAGCCCATCAATGCGAGCGTGGCCACGGCGACGAGATAGCGTGCAAGCGATGAACTGCGGCGCATCGCGATCAACAAGGCCGCCGCGCATGCTCCCAGCGCAGCTCCCTGCCACACGAAGTGCAACAGCGACCAGCCCAGGCCGTCGATCAGGGCTTTCGGTATCTCAATGGAATTCAGCATGAGCAGGACTCCGTAACTCAACTCGGAACGTGCCAACGTAACTGCACTGCTCTAATTGGCTTTCTTGTCGAGTTCGTCGAGCAGACTGCGGATCTCGGCGAGTTCGGCTTTCGATGCCCGTTTGGAAGACAACGCCTGCATCACGAGCTGTTGAGCGGAGCCGCCAAAGGCCCGTTCCAGCAAGTCGCTGACAAGCTGTCGTTGAGTGGTCTCGGCCGTCGCGACGGCTTCGTAGATGTGAGTTCGCGAAGACTCATCCCGCGCGACGAGACTTTTTTCCGTCATGATCTGCATGAGCTTCAACGCGGTCGTGTATCCCGTCCCGCGTTCATCCTGCAGATGCTCGGTCACTTCGCGAACCGTGCTAGGCCCGCGTTGCCAGAGGACTCGCAGAATCGCGAGCTCCGCCTCGGTCGGTTTGGGGAGATCATTCTTCGGCATGCATCCAGTCCTTAATGCGCGGCCATCAACACGGGACGATCCACTCTGGCCGAAGTGGATAATACGAACTTCTTCGTAGAAGTCAACGAAGACCTTCGTAATTGACAATGGCGGCGTATGCCGGTAGATGAGCTAAGGATTGTGTTCGAAGAGATTCTCGCCGGCAGACGGGCGTGGGCGATGCGTTTACTGAGCCGCACTTTGGTAGTCGCGCGGAACCACGATCGGGAGGGCGAAGCTCCTGCAGAGCCGGGTGCTAGCGGCAAAGCAGATTCGCGCATGCGGCTCGGCAGGAGCCTCGCCCTCCCGGCGCACAAATCAGAGCGTGGTTCCGTAAGCGAAGTGCTCACCAAACACGCCACGCTTACCGAGCAGCACGGACGGGGCGTCCATGCTACGGGCTCAACTCAACACCGGGAGCGAGGCTTGATAGCGCGGGTTCGGAGCGACTTCGTCAGCAGCGGGCACTGTGTCGAGGTACTCGTAGTACACGTTGCGTTGACGCGGGATGTAGCCGGCTTCGCGGATACAGCGGCGGATGGATTCGAGCGTCAGGTGATGCACTGTGCCGGCTTGCGAGACGACGTTCTCTTCCAGCATCAGCGAGCCCATGTCGTTCGCGCCGAAAAACAGCGCGACCTGACCGATCTTCTCGCCCTGAGTCACCCAGCTCGATTGGATGTTGGGGATGTTGTCGAGATACAGCCGGGCGATGGCCTGCACCTTGAGGTACTCAAAAGCGCCGACTTCCGGTAGCTTCGACATATCCACGCCGCCTTCGCGCGGTCCGTTGAACCACGGGGCTTCGTGAGGTGCTTGATGAGTCCAGCAGATGAACGCCGTGAAGCCGTGCGTTTCGTCTTGCAGAGAGCGCAGGCGATCCAGGTGCTCAACGCGCTCGGCCAATGTTTCGACGTGGCCGAACATCATCGTCGCGCTCGACTTGCCGCCGAGTTCATGCCACGTGCGCATGACATCCAGCCATTCTTCTGTCAGCGCCTTGCCGCGCGTGATTAGCGAACGGACCCGATCAACAAGGATCTCACCACCGCCACCCGGAATGCTGCCGAGGCCCGCGGCTTTGAGACGTTCCAAAACAGTCTTCAACGGCAACTTGGTGATCTTTGTGAAGTGATGCAGCTCCGGCGGGCTGAAACCGTGAATGTTGACCTGCGGAAATTCTTCCTTCAGGCCGCGCAGCATGTCCTCGTACCACTCCAGCGGCAGCGTCGGATGCAGTCCGCCTTGCATGAGGATCTGATCACCGCCGACCTCGACAGTCTCGCGCACCTTCTGGTGCAGGACATCCTTCGGCAGCACGTAGGCCTCAGAGTGCTTCAGCGGTCGATAGAACGCGCAGAAGTCGCACACTGCGGCGCAGACGTTCGAGTAGTTGATGTTGCGGTCGATGTTGTAGGTGCGGTACGGCTCGGGATGCAGGCGGCGCGTGACGGCGTCTGCGGCGCGACCGATCGAGATCAGGTCGTGCGACTCCATCAGCTTCAAGCACTCGTCCGACGTGATACGTTCGCCGCCGACGGCTTTATCGAGAATGCGCGTGATCTCGGAAGACAAGATCGACTCCTTCAGGTGCCAGTCCCAGTTGCTTAGCCAGTTCCTGAAAGAGCCGCAGCCCGTTCTGTTCAGCGGAACCCAAGCGGAAATGCAAATTGTGTTTCAAGTAGCTCTCTGCCAGTTCGGTTGAGATGCCCAACTTCGCGGCTTCGCGTTGTGCGATCTGCGGAATGCGTGAGACGCCTCGGTCGCGCGCTTCCGACAGCATCGTAGCGACATGGTCCATTTCGGCGGCGGTGGCGGCAGTCGCCGAAGCATCGTTGCGAGCGACCCACATCGCGAATACGAACGGCAGACCGGTCCAGTTCAACCACTCTTCGCCCAAATCCCAAACCGCCGCGAACGACTCGTGCGGCGGGAGCATGGCGCGATCGCCGATCAGCAGAATGGCGTCAGCGGGAGTGTCTTCGATCGACAGGCCGAGCGGCAGTGGCACCGTCGCGGGGTGAACGCCGAAACGCTCGTGCAACATGATCTTCGTCAGCGCCGCGCTGGTTCGGGAACCGGCGTCGAGAGCCAGCGTCTTGATCTCACCGAGCGAACAGCGGCTGTAGAGCTTGACGCTCAGGACGGCACCACGTGTGGCGACACAGGCGTCGGAAACGATTTCATAGTCCGGGTCCCGCATGCATTCGATTGACGGAATCAGTGCGACGTCCAGATGGCCCGCGGCGAGGTCGTCGGCGAGGCGGCTCGGGTAGTCCAGGCGGAAATCGGCGGCCGGAAGCAGCTGAGTCACGTCTTCGACAAGCGGCTTCGAATTCAGGTAGTTCACCGCTCCAATCCGAATCATCGTGTTGGATGTCGCCTCATATTGGAGAACGTTCATGCGAGTGCGATTTTTCGCGGATCGCAGAGGTTCTGTCGTCGTGATGGCGTCGGATTGTGTTGGCCAAAGCTGGCTAAGCATGAGATTTCCAATACGGCTTATGCTCTTAACCGTTCCATCGGGGCGATTGGATTATAGGCATGTCTCGGTTCGGTCCAAGTAACAGCGGATGGTGAGGTAATAAGTCGACCGGACAATCTTGCCTGGCTGTCGGACAGGATTGTCCGTCCTACAGCTCGGCAGTCGTGTCATTCCGGCCAGTTGATCGCGGCGGCATAAGGGATGGTTAGGAATTGATTTTGGACCTTGGACCGATTTCGCTCGAACCGTAACATCCGCCGCCCCCGGCTGCCCTTGTGCTCTGACCGTTCAGCCGAGCTGCGATTAACGGTGTCACTCAGAAAGTTTTCGTGGTCATGTCAAAGTCGATTCGAGTTTCGTTGTTGGGTCTGGGAACTGTTGGCAGCGGAGTGATGCGCATCCTGTCCGATCACGCGGGCATGATCGAACGCCGGGCCGGTTCGCAGTTTGACATTCGGCACATCGCCGTGCGAGATCTGGGCAAGCAGCGCGGCGTCAAAGTGGACCCGAAGCTGATGACGACCGACTGGAAAGCCGCCGCGACCGCTCCCGATGTGGACGTGGTTGTCGAGCTGATGGGCGGAACCACTGCTGCGAAGGATGCGGTGCTGGCGGCTCTGCGAGCGGGCAAGCACGTTGTTACTGCGAACAAGGCGCTCTTGGCCACCTGCGGTGACGAGGTCTTCAATACGGCTCGCGAAGCTGGAGTTTGCGTCGCCTTCGAGGCGGCCGTGGCTGGCGGTATTCCGATCATTGCGACTCTAGGGACGTCGATGACCGGTAACGTCGTCGAGTCGCTCGAAGCGATTCTGAACGGCACAACCAACTTCATTCTCAGCGAAATGTTTTCGAAGCGCCGAGCTTACGGAGACGTGCTCGCGGAAGCTCAGAAGCTGGGCTACGCCGAAGCCGATCCGACGATGGACATCGACGGCACCGACGCCGCTCAAAAACTGACGCTGCTAACCCAACTAGCCTTCGGCAAGAAGATCGAAACTTCTGAGTTCCTGCGGCAGGGCATCAACACGCTGGAACTGGCGGACATGCTGTATGCCGACGAACTCGGCTATCGCGTGAAGCTGCTCGCGATGACGCGGCTGATTGGCAAGCACCTGGAAATGCACGTCGAGCCGACTTTAATCCGTCGTAACCGGGCACTGGCTCGCACGGATGGGGCGATCAATATCGTCGAACTGCGCGGCGACGCGGTGGGTCGATTGATCGTGTCCGGTCCGGGCGCGGGCGAGATGCCGACGGCATCGGCCGTGGTTGCGGACCTCGTCGACTTCGCAATTGGACGCACTCAGCTGACGTTCCCGCGACTGGAGATTTGGAACAACGATTCGCCGCTGACCGTGCTGCCGGCTGAGCAGATCGAGCGTCGCTACTACTTGCGATTCAACGTCGAGGACAAGCCGCACGTCATTGCCGACATCGCGGACGTCCTCGGTCGGCAAGAGATCAGTCTGGCGTCGGTAATTCAGCACGAATCTCCCGAGCAATCGGCTGCAGCCGCTGCGGCAACCGGCGGCGGAGTAGTGATCGTCCCGCTGGTCATCATGACTCACCGCACGACAGAAGGCCGCATCCGCGCCGCCGAAGCCGAGTTCCGTCGCTTGAGTTGCGTTCGTAGCCCGCACATCCGCATGCCGGTTGCTGACTGAATCGGAAGCGATACTGTGTGGCGACACCGCCTCCGCGTTTCACCTCGAAGAGCCGATTATGCCCCTCGTCAACGACATTGAAGTTCCGATTACTCGCGAAGAACTTCCCGAGGGCCAGTTCCTCTGTGAATACTGCACGGCCAAGTGCTGCCGCTATTACGCCTTCCCGATCACGAAGCCGAAGACTTGGAAGGATTTTGACTACATCCGCTGGTTCCTGCTGCATGGCAAGGCGGGGATCTTTGTGGACGACGGGGACTGGTACATTCAGGTTCACGCCGACTGCCAGCACATTTTGCCGGACAACCGTTGCGGCATTTATGAGACTCGGCCACAGGTCTGCCGCGAGTACACGACGGACGACTGTGAATACGACGTGGACTCGGGCCACCAGATGATTTTCGACACCCCCGAGCAGATCGACGAGTACGCCGAAGCTGTCCTGCCGCCCAAGAAACGGGCTCCGTGGCAACAAGCTCGCGCGAAGCAGTTCAACCTGCCGATGGCTGTTCGATAAGTCGCGGTGAAGTAGGGCAGACAATCCTGTCCGCCGAGAACGAAGCCGTGTCGCCGTGGTTCTGCAATCTTTCTGGCCAAAACTAAAGTCGAAGCCAAGGCGGACAGGATTGTCCCCCCTACAAAGGTCGATCTAAGCCCTTAGAGCGTGAGAAATCGGCGAGTCCGCAGAAAACGGAATTCTGGGCGAGTGACGCCGCGCGGGGGCGAATATGGCAAATTCGTCTTCTTAACCTATCGAAGTCGGCGTATATCCCCTTGGTTGTGGTGCGTTCTCGGCAGCAAAAGGGACATTGCAATGACGACCGAACTCAAGCCTGGGACTGAGAAAGAAACCTTCGTCGAGACGGCGTTGAAGCTGTCGGGTAAGAGTGACGAAGAAGCCCGCAAGACCGGTGCGCTCGACCGGGCCGATGAGCAGGTCGAGGAACTCTTTGCGAAGAAGTACCAAACCGGGGGCAGTCCCGCCCACCGCGCCGTGTGGGACGATCAGTTCCCGCTCGAGCTGTTCGTGTCCAATCCGACAATCACGCCGCCGGACTGTCAGCAG
Source organism: uncultured Planctomycetaceae bacterium (assembly GCA_964386705.1). Taxonomy (GTDB): domain Bacteria; phylum Planctomycetota; class Planctomycetia; order Planctomycetales; family Planctomycetaceae; genus AM-0621. Next base: position 21,201 of record CAYLTY010000028.1, on the reverse strand, counting down.
GTGATGGATCGTTCTTACGACGTCATCAAGCGACACCGCGAAGCGGGCACCATCTACGACGCGAAGGGCAAGATGAGTCCCGCGCTGCTCGGCGACTTGGGAACCGCAGGCTACTGGGGTTTGCTGGTCGATAAGGAATACGGTGGCACGGCCGCTCCGTTCTCGTCGTTCGCGAAGTTTCTCACGCGTATCGCGACGATCGACCCTACAGTTGCCGGAACGGCATCGGTGCATGGCTGCATTGGCGCTGTCGATCCCCTGCGCACGTTCGGATCTGAGGAACTCAAACGCGAATATCTGCCGAAGCTGGCCAGCGGTCAGCGACTGTCGGGATTCGCGCTCACCGAGCCTTGTGCGGGATCTGACCTCACGGCACTGAAGACCGAAGCGAAGCTCGACGGTGATGACTATGTCGTCAACGGCGAGAAGCTGTTCATCACCAACGCGATTCCCGGCCGGACCATCACGATCGTCTGTCGAGTTGATGGCAAGCCTGCGGCGCTGATTGCGGATCTACCTGATCAAGAGAATGACCAGTTTCAGGTTGTGCCATACGGCATCTATGCCCTGGTGCATTCCTGGAACAACGGCCTGCGCTTCAACAACTTCCGAGTCCCCAAGAAGAACCTGTTGGTGCCGGCCAAAGGCGACGGCCTGACGATCGCCTATCACGGCTTGAATCGCGGGCGCGTGGCGCTGTGTGCTGGAGCGGCCGGAACGATGCGCGTCATGTTGAAGAACATGCTGCCGTGGGGTCGCTATCGTAAGACCTACGGCGCGAACATCGATACGCGCGAACTGGTGCGACGGCGCATCTCGCGCATGGCGGGTCTAATCGTCGCTTGCGATGCGCTGACCGATTGGTGCGGCTGGCTGCTCGACGAAGGCTATCGCGGCGAGATGGAATGCATCATCGCGAAGATCTTCGGCAGCGAAGCGCAGAAAGAAGCCGCGATCGAACTGTTCATGAAGACGCACGGCGGTCGCTCGTTCCTGCAGGGGCACTTGTTCGGCGACAACGTGCATGACTTCCTCGCTCCATGCATTTACGAAGGCGAAGGCGAGATGCTCGGCATGGCCTTCTTCAAGTCACTGGTGAAGGAGCATGGTTCCCGGTTCTTCGAGCCTATCGGCAAGGCCCTGCACGCGAAGGGCATCAAGAATCCGAACCCGCTGAACCCCGCGCACGCGATGGCTCTGATGGGGCCGAGCATGCCGTACTTCAAGTGGAAGTTTTCGCAGATGATCGGCGGAGCTACCCGCGCCAACATTCAACTTCCAAATCGCAAGCTGGCCGCGCACGCGCAATTCGCTGCCGATGGTCTGCAACGCAGCCGCATGGAAGTGGACGCGATGATGTTCAAGTACAAGCTGACGTTGGCGGATCGTCAGTGCTCGATGGCTGACCTGTCGCAGAAGATTCAGGACCTGATGGTCATGCTCATCACTGCTCTGTATGCCGCTCGTCAGACGGATGAACTGGTGCAGACCGCCGCTGACATCCTCTGTCAGGACATGCGTCGCAAGGTCACCGGCGCTCGAGCCGACGGCAACTATTACCGCTCAGCCTCGAAGCTCGGCCAGGCGATTGCCGAAGGCAATTTCAGCTTGATCTCCGGCGTCGGCGAACTTGAGATCCTCCGCCGCTACGACTGAGTAGCCATGCCATTTTCCCTCTGTGGTCTCCGTGCCTCTGTGTTTCAACCCGTCTGGGAAAATTGGAAACACAGAGGCACGGAGACCACAGAGAAATGCTTCGCGCAGCGAGGTTGCTGTCGCGTGGCGCAATCTCAGTACTTTCAGCCCGTCAGCTTCACCTGTTGGCCCACGCTGAGACGTTGGCGGATTTGCAGGAAGTGGTCGTCGTACTCCTGCGTGGGATCAATTCCTAAGTGAGTCAAGATCGTCGCGCTCAGATCTGCGGGCGTGACGGGGCTATCGACCACATGGCCCCCGTTTCCGGTCGTTGAGCCATGAACTTGTCCGCCACGTACACCGCCTCCGGCCACGATGGCTGAGAACGCGTGCGGCCAGTGATCGCGCCCTGTTTTAGAGGTCATCCCATTCTGTGAGATGAAACCCACGCGTGGCGTGCGGCCGAACTCGCCGATGACGACGACCAGCGTCGTCTCCAAAAGTCCGCGATCATCCAAGTCAGCCAGGAACGTGGAGAGACCGCGATCAAAGGGCGGGCATAAGCGGTCTTTCAGCTTGGGAAAGTTATCCGTGTGCGTATCCCAATGCGGCGAGACCTTGTCGTCTTTGTGCTCGTCGTCCCAATTGACGGTGATGAGCGGCACACCTGCTTCCACCAATCGGCGAGCCAGCAACAGACTTTGCCCGAACTTGGAACGCCCGTAAGTATGACGTTGCGAAGGAGCTTCTCGTGCGAGATCAAAGGCTCCGAGTGCATCGGCTCTTTCAACGAGTTCTGTTGCCGCGCGAAAGTTGGATTCGGCCAACCGCGTCTGAGTCGTGCCTTGTGCCGCAGTTAGACCCAGCGGTTCCAATCGCTCGCGAAGGTCTTTGCGCTGGGTGAAACGTCGCCCGCTGACATCACTGGGGAGATCCAAACCGCGAATGCGAAAGTCAGCTTCGGTCGGGTCGCCGGAGACGAGGAACGGATTGAACTGCTCACCCATGCGCCCGCCGGTCTGTCCGGCGATGCGTTTGTCTTGGCCGACGAACTGCGTGTACCACGGCAAGACAACTGATGGCGGCAGAACTCGCTGCTGAGGTCCGTAGCGTTGCACCAAGGCGGCGATTGACGGCCAATCATCGACGCGGGCTTGATCGGTGATGGGGGCTCCGAAGTACTCGCGACCTGAGTAGATCTCACTGCAGGCCGGGCCATGCACCGGCATGCGATGAGTCATCGAACGCACGATGCAAAACCGCTGAGCCTGCTGGGCCAGCAACGGCAAGTGCTCGCAAATCTCAATGCCCGGCACGCTGGTGGCGATGGGGTTGAACTCGCCGCGCACTTCGATCGGTGCGGCAGGCTTCATATCCAGCAGGTCGACTTGCGAAGGACCACCAAACAAAAACACGAACACGCACGAGTTCGCACGTCGTTGAGTTGTCGATTCAGAGGCCGCAACGCGCCTTGCCAGATCCCACGCCGGAATCCCCGCAGCCGACAGAGCCAGCGTTCGCCTGATCCAGGCTCGCCGTGAACTGGTTGCTGGCGGAACAAAGGTCATCGGGTCGACCCACTTCAAACGTGCTCGATTTCAGATTCCTTCTCCCGGCCCATCATGGGAGAAGGTAGACCTTAAGCCGAGTAACTGGACAAGGCTAACGTCGCCCCTTACCCCCCAGCCTCTCTCCCCGGTAGTCCGGGGCGAAGGGAGCAACAGAAGAGCTCAAGAGCTTGTTCTTACGGCGTAGTCCATTCAAAGCAAATCGCCACGGGTTGCGACTCGAAGTATCAAACTTCGAACGGCAATCCGTGGCGACTGTAATCAACCTGAATGTGACCGAACTGTGGTTATTCGGGTTTCTTCTCTTCTGGCTTGTCGGCTTCCTTCTTGGGCTCAGCAGGCTTTTCTTCGGCAGCTGGCTTGTTGGCTTCGGGCTTCTTTTCTTCGGCCTTCTTATCGTCAGCAGGTTTCGCAGCCTCGTCCTTCTTTGCGTCGGCGGCAGGCTTGTCACCTTTGGGATTATCCGAGTCAGCCGGCTTCTTTTCGTCCGTCTTGGCTTCTGGGTTCTCTCCGGCTGGGGTGTCCGGTTTGGCCTCAGGCTTCTTCTCGTCGGGCTTCAGTTCCTTCGCTTTGACGAGTTGATCACGCTTCAAACGCAACTTGTCGAAGTCTTCGGCGCTGATGACGTAGTACCAGTTACCGAAGCGGTCGTTGAGTTCCTTAACTCGCTTCTTGCCGGCTTCGATCTTCTTCTCGTAAGACTTGGTGTCCACCTCATACTTGGCCTTGTCGAGGCGGTACTTGGCGAGTGATTTCTTGTATTCCTCAACAGGATCGACCTTTGGTGGCTCGGCTTTGGGTGGCTGCGGCTTGGGAGTTTCGTCCTGCTTGGCTTCTGCGGGATCTTTCTTCTCAACCTTTGGTTCTTCTTTCTTAGACTCTTCCTTTTTCTCTTCCTTGGCGGGCTCTTCCTTCTTCTCTTCCTGCAGAGCCTCGCAGCCAGCATCGTCGCCGCTGTCCTTCTTCTCTTCCGTCTTGGCAGCGTCTGGCTTGGCTTCGGTCTTTGGAGCTTCCTTCTTCGGCTCGTCCTTGCCTTCGACGACGTTACCGTTCTCGTCAACGCTCACACCTTCCGGCACTTCCGGCTTGGCGGGCTCCATCGGCTTCGGTCCAATCACCGATTCATCAAACGACGCCCGCACGAAGAGATAGCGGCTCTTCTTGCCTTCAGGCTGCTTGTCGTCTTCGAACTTCGGCGCCTTGTCATCGGCAGGGCCAACTTCCTTCTTCTCTTCTTTCTTACCCTCAGTCTTCTCGGCGGCACCAATTTCGATTTCGTCATCAGAGCCGGAGAACACGTTGCCGAAGTTCATGTGGTACTGGACGCCATCATTGGTCGATGCGACCAGTTCGCCAGCAGCAGAGTACAGGCTCATCTCTTCGGACTTCTGGCTCTGGTAAACCATGAAGCCCTTCTCTTCGAGGCTGCTGCGCAACTGACCGACCACGATCTGAAGAATCTGTCGGTTCTGACTGAGTTCCTTTGGCAAGCGGACCGTCAGGTCACTCTGCAGCAACTGCTTGCCTTCGTAGCGGGGACGTTCGCGGACACCAACCAGCTTGAGGTTATCCAGCACGCCCACCATCGCATCGATGTCGGTCTTATTGAGTTCTTCCTTCTCTTCGTCGATGCCGGCGAACTTCCAGGGATCAGCGGCTTTATCGCGGGTCAGAGTCTGCACATCTTCCTTGAGTTCACCGGCATCGGTGATCTCAGAGTGCTTTGAATCGAGCCTCACTAGCTGATCTCGTTCCAGCTTCAGCAGGTCGTCCTCAACCCAGTCCTTGAACTTTGTGGAGAGGTCAATCTTCAGGTCGGCAATGTAAGTCTTCTGCTCGTCCGGCTTGCGAACGTAGTAAGACTCCTTGCCTTCTACCTTCTTGCCAATAATCAGGTCAGCCACGGGAACTTCACCGGACTTCAACAGCGTAATACGCTGACCGCGGCCCTTGAGCGATTCCGCTTTGTCATCGAGCGGATCGATAACGCCGAGACGTTCATGATCGGTGGGAACGCGACTGACCAAGGCGACGCGCTTCGTGCCGAGCAGCGACGCGGCGGTCTTGGCGAGACGATCCTTGCCGTCAGCGGGATAGCTGTGGTGCGACGGAATGCGCCACACGCCATCCTTTTGTTCGACTGTGAAGACCTTGGCCGAGGCCGTGGTCTCATTGTAAGCCACGACTCGCACAGCAGCGGCGATGTTCGGATCTTTGGACAGTTCCGGGAAGAACTCTTCGTTGAGACTGGCGAAGTCCGAAATCGGACTCGGCTGCGTCGCCCACGAAGCAAATCCTGCGACGACCGTAGTAGCGATCGCGGCGACGACAAACTGAATAGTTTTGGATGTCTGGTTCATCGTGATCTGACAAGTTCGAGTCTAAGGAAGTTTTGTAATCGAGCTTCGCCGTCTCGCTGGGTGGAGACGGGAATCAGCTGACATTACTTGGTGAGACGACGCATTTCTTCGATATCCCGAGTCTCAGCTGCCAAACGCATTGACAACACAATGATGGCCAACAGCAGCGCGGGAATTGGCGGCAACAAGACTGCCCAAAAGCGAATGTTGCTTTCGGTGTTGCGGTTTTGACGCTGCTCACGGGCTTTCAACTGATCCAGCTTTTCCTGCTTCTTGCGCTGGATATTAACTTCTTGCACATCCAGCTCACGCTGAACTCGCTGGCGAGCCATTTCCATGCGCTGCGCCTTCTCCAGCGGAGACAGGTTGGCATCCTTTTCAATTTTCTCGACTTCTGTCGTCAGCTTTGTTTTGAGCTTTTCAACGGCGTCCTTGGCTGACGCTTCCGCTTCTTCGCGTTCCTTCTGATTCAGACGGCCAAAGTCATCTTTGATCCGCTGAATCTCAGTGAGGCTGCGATGCTGCGGACGGCGTTTGCGGAGTTCAACATACGAAGTGTCGCCGGCGAGCACGTCAACGCAGTTCAGGATGAACTTCACGTTGTCGAGCTTCAGGTTATACACCTCATTCTGCACAGCCTGGAAAATGCCGTCCGAAATCATGTCAACGTCGGCAACATAGATCACGTTGATCTTCGATCCGCCCTTCTCGCCTGAGATGTGGGCGGCGATGCAGTAGGGCTCCTTCCCGGTCACACGGGCAATATCCTGCTTGAAACTCATGCCGCCCATCATGCCGGGCGAGAACATGTCTTCAAACAGGTTGATGCCCGAATTCGTGCCGGTTTCCAGCAACGATTCGAACTTCAGCTTGCTATCGGCTCGCGGACGAATGCGACCGGCAAACAAGGCGAGAATCTCGCGCAGGTTGCTGGTGACGTCGCTCTGATTGCTGATCGCTCGCGGGTTGCCATTCAGTGGCGTGATGAAGACGTACTCCGGCTGATCACGCAGCATCTCGGCAATCTTGAGGTTGGGATTAGTCTTATCCCAGACGATGACGTTGTTCTTCCACTCAATATCAAGCAGATTGACGAGTGGTTCGTTCGTGCCCTTATAGGCTCGTTCTTCCGGCGGCATCTGGCCACCGCCAAACATGCCTCCCCCTTGCCGTGGCTTGGGTTGGCTTGGCGCACTGCGCGCGTCAATCGCCGGGAACGGGTCATCCAGAACCAAAACAGGTTTGCCTGATTTCACATAGGCCACAAAATTGTCGAACTGCGCCTTGTTGAGCGACGATGGCAGCACCGCGATCAACATATCGAGTTTTTCTTCGATCGGAGCGTCGCTGGCGACTTCCTTGACGATGTATTGCTTCTTCAATTCCTGCTGGATGCGCCATTCCGGAGACGACTGGAATGTCGACATGTCAAATCCGCCGTTGACCTTGGCATCGGTCCGCAGAATACCGACGGTGAGTCGTTCCTTCTTGGCGACAGTGCGGATCGATCGTGTCAGTTCGTATTCAATCGAAGAGCCTTGCTCGAAGAAGGGAATGATCACCTGATCGTTGGGGCTGCTGACCACTGCTCCGAGGAAAACATCCTCTGTAAGCAGACGCCCATCACGCTCGCTTTGAGACCGATTTGGCTCGATGCCAAAGTGGCGAGCTTCGTCTGCAGCTTCGCTGAAGGGGGTGACATCGACGTACCGCACTTCAATCAACGAACCGCCCATGCGATCGTATTGATTCAACAATCCCTTCAAGCGGGTTTGATGTCCGACGTATTCACGCGGCACTTGCGGACTGATGAAGGCCTGGATGGTGATCGGAGCGTCCTTATCCAGTTTCTTCATCAAATCAGTCGTGGTCGTTGACAGCGTATAAAGCCGCTCGGCTGTCATATCGAAACGCATGCCGACGGCTTCGCTGGCCTTCGCGATCAGCAGATTGCACGAGATCAGCGTGATCGCCAGACATGCGACCCGCGTGGCCGTATGCCCTTCCATCGGCATGCCTTCGGTCTGCTTGACCCAGTGCCGGCGCCCGATGAACACCAGATTCAGATACAGGAAGAACACGATCAACGAGACGAAGTAGACCAGTCCGCTGAGTGGCACGATGCCCATAGCGAACTCACGGAAGCGTTCTGCAAGGCTGAGTTCACTGCAGAAGCGGGCGAGCGTGTCACGGAAGCTGTCAGCGATCTCAATCTTGCCGTCGGTGGAGCGACGTGGCATGTTCTCGCCGATCGAGCCGACGAAGACTGGCACCGCGCAGATGATAGAACCGAGGACGAAGGCGACTGTGATGCTGTTGGTGAGCACCGATGCAAACATGCCCGCGGCGATCAGCGCGGAACCCGCCAGCCAGTAGCCGAAGTAAGTAGTGGCCAGCAAGCCCCAATCCGGGTCGGCGTACCAACCCAGCACACCGAGTTGGGCCATCGAGAAGGCCAGCGCGATCGTGTAGACCACGACCAGTGACAGGAACTTGCCCAGCAGAATGTCGAAGTCGCTGGCAGGCAACGTGAAGAGCAACTCATCCGTCCCTTGACGCTTTTCATCCGCCCAGGCAGTCATGGTGACAGCGGGAATGATGAACAGCAGCAGGTACGGAAAGCTGGCCGTAAGTTGGTCCAGATTCGCGAGGTTGTTCGTAAAGAACTGTGCGTTGAAAGCACTCCACGCGGCGGCAACGACGAACACTCCAATGAAGAGATATCCCAGGACGCCCGAGAAATAGCTCATCAGGTTCCGCTTGAGCACAGCGAAAATCACATGAGGTCGCATCTCAAACACACCTTGCATTGATTGATGAATGACTACGGAAGGCGGAGTTCAGGAAGACAAACTGAATCATCTTCAAGAGGCAACGGGTTGGCGAACGGCAGCTTGAGTGAGTTCGCGGAACCGCTGCTCCATCAACTCATCGTTGTCTGCGAGCTTGTCGACGGAATCATCGAACACCAGCCGCCCCTGATTGATCAGGATGACTCGGCTGCACATGGCTTTCACTTCACGCAGGATGTGCGTCGACAGCAGGATAGTCTTGGTCTTGCCGAGGCTCAGAATGAGTTCACGCACGTCGTGAATCTGATTGGGATCGAGACCGCTGGTAGGCTCGTCCAGAATCAGCACTTCAGGGTCATGCAGGATGGCCTGAGCCATACCGACGCGCTGGCGGTAACCCTTCGATAATTTGCCGATGGGCTTGCTCCAGACTGACTTGAGCGAGCACTTGTCAGCGACGTACTGCAATCTTTCCTGCAGTTTGCCGGAGTCCATCCCGCGCGCTTCACCGAGATAGGTGAGCAGGCTGGACGGTGTCATCTCGGCATACAGCGGACCATTTTCCGGCAGATAGCCGAGCAGCTCGCTCGCCTTGATACGGTCTTGGGCGACGTCGAAGCCGCCGATCGAGGCGCTGCCATTCGACGGTGCGAGGTAGCCCGTCAGCATCTTCATGGTGGTCGACTTCCCGGCACCGTTCGGTCCGAGAAACGCTGCCACCTGTCCGCGCGGCACCGTGAAAGTCACGTTGTTGGTCGCGACGAACGGGCCGTAGTACTTACTGAGCCCGCGCGCTTCGATCATCACGCCGTTTGTCGACACGTTGGTTGTACTACTCATTGTCTGTGGTTTCCGAATGACAGAAATCGCAGTGATACGCCGCTCAGAGTTGCCGTTGAGCAAGCGTGATGGAAGCAGCTTCCACCCACGACAAGCGCGGCCAACCAGCCGATCGAAGCCACATTCGCCCACCTCGTGTGGAGTCGGAACAGCTCTCGAAAGTGACTTTCGAAGCTGCGTGGATGCACTCGCCTCTCACCGCAAAGCCTTGCTGCAAAAGAGAGATGCTCCACTCCGCTGACTTGTCCAAAGTTGCGGTCTCAGAGAGTCGACATTGCAAACGGGCGCCGCACTGGCTGTTTCGCAAACGACTGCAGCAGAACCTGATAGATCCGGCCGCGCATTTGCGAATACGCGGAAGCTAGTCAGGCTGTTTGGCGAATTCCAGCAACGCATCGAGAAATGCGTTCAGTTAAGTACCGACCAAGCCCCCAACTGGATGCTCGTGCGAAGAGACATTACTGGTCTCCATGAGTTCTCCAATTTTGCACCTCTCGATCGATTGTCGAAGGAATTCAAGTACCCAATCTGCAACTTCGATCCCGGAGCTTGGCGGAAGCTGCCCTCAGGCGATGCTCAAACTGAGACCGATTGAGCCCAGTTGTTGAAATCTTTTGTTTACAAACTTCGTTCTGGCTCCGGTATGAATCCGTTCGCTCGTAAGCTACGGCAGACTTATGGCTGGTATCGGTGAACATGCATTGAGCTTCCCGCCTCGAGAAGCGGTGTCGAATCGGAGCGGGTGACGTGATCGCAATCTGCCAGCGTTAGCATCGTAGTGAGCGGTTTGGTCGTTCGAGTCAGGTCACCATGAGTGTCCGCTCGATGGAACAAGTCGGTCTTCGGACAGGAAACTCAGAAGTGAGCGATGATTCCAATGACAGCGCAGCCCCTTGGTCACTGGACGGGGTTGAAGTACTGGAACGGCTCGGCACAAGGCCGTCCGGGCTGACAATCGGTGAGGTCGAGGAACGCCGGTCCCGACATGGGCTGAATCAACTGCAGTCGGAAGCTGCGGTGTCGCCGCTGGAACTCTTCATTGATCAGTTCAAGGATCTGATGATCGGTCTGCTGGCGGCTGCGGCGGTGATCAGCGCACTGATCGGCGAATGGGAAGACGCTGTCTTGATCGCGATCATTGTTGTGGCGAATGCGGTGATCGGATTCTTTCAGGAGTGGCGCGCCGAGCAAGCAGTCGCCGCGTTGAAGAAGCTGAGTCAACCCGCTGCTCACGTCTGGCGCGGAGGTCATCTGGTGGAAGTGCCGGTCGCGGAGCTGGTGCCCGGCGATGTCATGGAACTGGTCGCTGGAAATCTGATTCCCGCCGATGGCCGTCTGCTGGAGTGCGTCGACTTGCAGGTCGATGAATCGCCTCTCACCGGAGAATCGTTGCCGGTTGAAAAGATGCTCGAACGGGCTGCAGTGGAGACTGCGTTGCCGGATCGCCTCTGCATGGTGCACAGCGGCACGGCAGCGATGCTCGGGCATGGCCGCGCGATTGTGACTGCCACCGGCATGCAGACTGAACTGGGCAAGGTGGCCGCGCTGCTGCAGAACCCGGAATCCCGTCAGACGCCGCTGCAAGCTCGGTTGTCGATACTGAGCCGCCAGCTTGCGGTTGTGGTGCTCCTGGTGGCGGGCCTGTTGTTCGCGATCGGTCTGTTTCGCGAAGACCGCAGTCAGTGGAACGGGGCACTTTTCAGCACTTTGCTGCTGACGTCGGTCAGTCTCGCCGTCGCCGCCATCCCGGAAGGATTGCCGGCGGTAATCACCGTCGCGTTGTCGTTGGGATCTCAACGCATGTCCGCACGGCGCGCGATCATTCGTCGGCTGCCGGCGGTAGAGACGCTCGGATCGGTGAATGTGATCTGCAGCGATAAGACTGGCACGCTGACCCAGAATCGTATGGCTGTGATGGATGTGCTGCCCGCTGTCGAGAACGAAGAACGGGCAAAACGCGAACTGCTGGAAGCTGCCGCGCTGTGCAACAACTCTGAAGTGAATGCGGACGGAACCGTCAGTGGCTCGGCGACGGAGAAGGCGATTATCAGCGCGGCTCAAGAAGCTGGAATCAATGTTCGTGAACTGAGAGCAACGGAAACTCGGCTGGACGAATTGCCTTTCAGTTCGGCTCGCAAACGCATGGCGACGCTGCATGCACGATCTGATGGCTCACGTTCGCTGATCGTGAAGGGTGCCGCCGAGCAAGTGCTTGCCCTCTGCTCACCTGACGAGCGCGTACTGGCTCTGACGGAAGATGCATCCAAGTTCGCTTCGCGTGGTCGGCGCATGCTGGCGGTGGCGACCAAGCCCTGGACGGGCGAGGATTTGCCGGACGAGGAAGCAACCGAGTCCAACCTGAAGCTGCTGGGTCTAATCGGAATCGTTGATCCTGTGCGCCCTGAAGCGTCGGAGGCGATTCAGAACTGTCGCAGCGCCGGCATTCGCGTGGTGATGATCACGGGCGATCATCCGGGCACCGCGCGCGCCATCGCAGAGGAACTGCACCTCCGGCAGCCGGGCGATGAAGTCCTGACGGGTTCCGAACTGGATAGCCTATCGGATGAGGAGTTGTTCGCTCGTGTGCCCAGTGTGTCGGTCTACGCGCGTGTTGCCCCTGAGCACAAGCTGCGGATCGTAAAGGCGCTGCAGGCGCATGATGCTGTCGTCGCGATGACCGGCGATGGAGTGAACGACGCTCCGGCGCTGAAGCAGGCAGACATCGGTGTGGCGATGGGCGTGACCGGCACCGACGTGGCTCGCGAATCAGCGGCCATGATCCTGGCTGACGACAACTTCACAACGATCGTCGCAGCCGTCGAAGAAGGCCGCGTCGTCTTCGACAACATTCGCAAGTTCGCAGCCTATTTGCTGACCGGCAACATGGCCGAAGTGCTGGTGTTGTTCATGGCGCTGGTGCTCGGCATGCCGTTGCCATTGATGCCCATTCACATTCTGTGGATCAATCTGGTGACGGACGGATTGCCCGCCATTGCACTGGGGTTTGAGCCCGCTGAAGACGGCGTCATGAAGCGCAAGCCGCGACGTCGCGACGCAGGTCTCTTCGACGATGGCCTGGGCTGGCGCATTACGATTTTCGCGAGTCTGATGTCACTGGCCTGCCTGGCCGTGTTCATGTGGGCCAATCATTCCGAAGCAGACAACCTCAAGCGAGCGCGGACGATGGTGTTCGCGGCGCTGTCGTTCGCTCAACTGCTGTTTGTGCTATCGGTACGAGTACGACATCACGCGGCCTGGTCCGTCTCACCGTGGAGCAACCCGTGGCTGATTCTGGCAGTTGCGACTGGTGCGGCACTGCAGCTCGCGGTGATCTACGTCCCGGCGCTGGCCAAGATCTTTCACACCACGCCGCTGGGCGCCAGCGACTTCCTGATCTCACTGGCAGCGGCTGGTTTCGGATTCGTCGCGGCGGAAGTGACCAAGGCCGTGGCGTACCGACGCCGTTAAGCGGATTCACTGTGAATTTGCGGGACGGCGATGTCCGCTAGTTCGGCTGCGTTCCCGGTTGCGGACCGGTCTGACTATGATCTGGCCGAAACTTTGGGCCTGCAGCCGGGTTTCATTGCCGTACCTGGTTCCGCATCTCGTCAAAGACCAATCCCAGTGACCGCTACGGAAGCTGAGTTTTCTGTCTATCACCGCGACCCCGACGTGCAGCGCATGCTGCGCGTGCGGAATGGCGATGATTCCGCGTTTGAAGAGCTGGTCGAGGCGTACCAGGATCGCATCATCAGCATTTTCTCGCACCTGCTCGGAGAGCCGCAGGCTGCCGAGGATCTTGCTCAAGAAGTCTTCCTGCGGGTGTATCGCGCCCGCAAACGTTACGAACCGACGGCCAAGTTTTCGACGTGGCTGTTTCACATTGCGAACAACCTGGCGATCAACAAGAAACGAAGTTCGGCGACTCGCAAGGAAGTGGCCTTGCATGGAACGGAATCCAATCCCGTCAATCCGGCAATCAACTTCGCGGCAGAGAAGTCGGGGCTCATGCCTTCGCGGCAACTCGACAAGAGCGAACTGCGGCAGGTGGTGCGGCAGGCGATGGAGTCGTTGAACGAGCGGCAGCGAATGGCCCTGCTGCTCAATAAGTTTGAAGAGATGAGCTACATCGACATTGCCGCGGCGATGGATCTCAGCGTGCAGGCGGTGAAGTCACTCCTGACGCGTGCTCGTGAGAATTTGAAGGAACAACTCGAACCCTACTTATAATAAACTGTGTGCTGCCGTCGCCGGTTGATACTGGTGACATCTGTTTCGCAATGATCAACTAATAATTCCATGACCACACCCAACGACGACAAGCAGACGGAGAACCTCGTCGCTTACCTGGATGGTGAGCTGGACGAAGTCACCGCCACTGCCGTTGAACAGCGACTGGCGGATGACGCGGACACGCGACATCGCGTCGATAAGCTGTCCCGGGCGTGGGACCTGCTGGATTTGCTGCCGTCTCGCAAGGCGTCGCAGGAATTCACTGAACGAACTCTGACGGCGGTGCGGACGGGTGTCGTCACGGTTGAAACGGAAGCGGACACTCAAGGCGAGCAGATTCAATCGCACGCCCAGTTGTCGACTCTTTCGCAGAGCACAAAATGGGGGCAACGTAGCCTGGCATTGGCGGTGCTGGTGCTCGTCGCACTCGCGGGCTTGAAGAACGGTTATCTCACGGGAGCGGGTTCCACCGAGCAGTTGCTCCGTGAATACCCCATGCTCAAACGCGCGCACGAATACCGCGACGCGACGAATGCAGATTTCCTCAAAGAACTTCACAAGCAAAAGGTTTTCGATGGCAAGCAGCCCCGCCCCCGCGAACCACAATGAAGTTCGCGCACCATTCCCAGTTCGAGCGAAGTCGTTTGTGCGTGAGCACGGCCTGCTGATGGTGGCCGCATTCATCGCGCTGCTGATCGTCTCGGCTGAAGCGCGACGGCCCGAAGCAACGGACCTCGCACAACACCGGCAGGAGATTGAAGCCCTGTCCGCATCTCAGCGGCAGCAGCTCAAAACCAACGTGGACTGGTGGCGCAACATCTCGCCGCAGGAACGCGAATCCATTCGCGAGGTGCACGAGGCGATCGCTACCGACTCGCAACTGAACGCAACCTTGCGCGCCTATCGTGAGTGGCTCGATTCAATTCCCGGCAAGGAAAAGTCTGAGATTCTGGCGATCGCCGATCCCGCTGAACGCGCGAAGCGAGTCGCAGCAGTTTACGGAGAGCAGGAACAGCGCCAGAAGGACCGTGAAGGACCGCGACCGCAGTCGTATCGGCCTGAAGGGAACGGTCCCGGTGCTTCTCCCTCTGAGGCACCTCACGTCGAAGAGCCACCCTACAATCGCGAGCTGCATCGCCCTCCTTTACCGCCTCTGCCACGTTTGAGTCAGCGCGACTATCACAACATTATGTCCGCGATTGGCCGATCGCGCGACATCCCGCCGCCACCCGAATCCGCCTCTTCCGAGAGGCTGCTGGATTTCCATCTGCGCGTGTTTGAGGAACTTGGCAAAGGCCGCCGGCCCGGTGACGACATGCGTCCGCCGCCACTGCTGGAACCGGGCGAAGTCAGCGAGATCGCTCAACTGGTTCCGATACCCGGGGTTCGCGAACGCCTCAAGGAGAATGGCCCCGGCGCGTCGAATCTCATGTTCCGGATGCTCGGCGCGGCCATGATCGAGGAAGTAAAAGAAGTCGTCGGTACGCCGAGCCCCGCCGACCGGCAACGCCTGTTGAAAATGTTGGCGCCCGCAGCTCGGCAGACGTTTGAAGATGACCCGCCCGACGTGCAGGAGCGTCGACTGCTGGCGTTATTGCTCAAGGACAAGTCGCCTACCTATGGCGGACGCTTCATGAACTTCATCGAGAAGTCCGAACGCATGCGACGCAACATGGGACGGCCCGAAGATGGAGCACCCCCGCCACGCGGTGAATTTGGTCCCTTTCCCGGTGGCCCCAATCCACGCCGCAGACCCGATGATGGGCCGCCGGGTGATGGCCCAAAGCCGCGACAGCGTGAAGATTGATGTCTGACAGTCGGCGATCAGTCTTCAAACCCGGCCACTTCGCCGTAAGCCGTAACTTCGTTCTTGTTGACTTTCAGACGGCGCAGAGAGAACGAAGTCGTGTGAGCTGACAACATCTGAGCGTAGTCCATCAGGATGGCATCATCTTCGCGACCTTGGAACTTGATGGTCACACAGAAGCGGCGGCACCAGCGTTGAGTCACCCACTGAGTGAGCAGTTCGAGGATGCGTGCCGGGTAGGCAATCACGTCTGAGAACAGCCAGTCAACCGGCTGTGGCGGTTCGAACTTGAACGCGTCGCCGCGCACGAACGTCAGCCGCCGATGCTCCATCAGGTCATCGCGCAACGGGCTGCGATCCACGGCCGTGACGGATGCCCCGCGCCGCAAGGCAACCCAAGCCCAACCACCCGGACTGCTGCCGAGGTCCACACAGACTTCACCCCGCTGCACCGGACGGCCCCAACGCAATTCCGCTTCATAAAGTTTCTGACTGGCGCGCGACGGAGCCGCCTTGTCTTGCGGAACTTCCAGATCACCACCGCACCAGCCTGAAATCGAGTGCTGCCATGTCCGACGTTGCTCGGGCGTGAGCACCGACAAGAAGCCGCGATCGACATCCACGAGCGCAAACTGCACGAAGCTCTCTTCGTCGGCAAAGGTTGCTCGTGACTCACTGTGTCCGCGCCGCCCGAGGCGACGATAGCGTTTCTCCAACTGCTCCATCACTGCCTGTTGAACGAACCCGCAACGTCGCGCACCAATGGGCTCACTGCTGATTGCACGTTTGGATTTCTTCTTCTGAGTTTCAACTCCGCGACCCGGATTCGCAGTCATGATCTCCGGTTGTGAGACGGCGTTGTTGAAGACGTGCCAACGCCACGGACCGGGCAACGTGTCCAGCGTTGGCCCCAATTCATCGACGATCATCGCAGCGAGCTTCGAAACCGAGGGCGCAACGATCTCGATCGCATTCGGCAGCACTTGCCGAGCGAACGCAATCACGCGCGGTGCCGCATCGCCAGCGACGTCGCTGCGAGGGATCTGAGTCGCAACCCAACCCGCTGGCATCGATTGCGATTGAGCGTTCGGAAATCGCCGTTCGATCTCGCCGCTGACCGCGCTTTCCCAGCCCGGCTCGCAGGCTGCGACGATCCGATAGAACTCCGATTCGGGCTGATTCTCCTGTGCTTCCATCGCGTGCTGTGACTCTTCAGTGATCGATCTGTATTACTCGCCGCCAGTTGCCACGAATGCCGCACGATATCGAGCAACGTGCCCGACTGCCGCTCGCGCCGTACATTCTCTCTGGTTTTCTTTCGTCGATCCGCTGAGATTGAGCTGACAGATTAACCGTCGGGGTGAAACAATCGCTTGGCAACCCGATGGCGTCTTTCATTCAGAGGCGACTGATGCGAGTTCTTGGAACATGGATAGCTCTGGCGGCGGCTACTGCGTCGTCATCGCTGCTGGCTGAAGACACAGCGCCGGTGCGTCAGTTGATCGTCGTGCGCGGAGCAAGCGGCTCTGCGGAATACGGTCAACAGTTTGATACCTGGACAGATCGCTGGCTGGACGCCGCGAAGAAATCAGACGTCAAAGCTCTTCGAGTCGGACCTCGCGGAAAGGAAGACGGTGAACCGAATACCGCTGACCGTGACCAACTCAAAGATGCGCTCAGTACCGCGACTGATACGAAAGTGGCTGAGCTGTGGCTGGTCCTGATCGGTCACGGAACCTTCGACGGCAAGACCGCACGATTCAACCTGCGTGGCCCGGACATCGCCGCCGACGACTTGAAGGAGTGGCTGGCCACTCGTCGCGGACGCACCTGCATCATCAATTGCGCGTCGTCGAGCGGACCGTTTCTCGCCGGGCTGTCGGGAGAGAATCGAGTCGTCGTCACGGCAGCCAAGAGCGGTGCCGAACAGAACTTCGCCCGCTTCGGCGATTACATCTCCGCCGCGATTGGCAACCCGGAACACGATCTCGACAAAGACGGTCAGACATCACTCTTCGAAGCGTTTCTGATTGCGAGCCGTCAGACGGAGCAGTTCTATTCGTCCGATGGCCGACTTGAGACCGAGCACGCTGTGCTCGACGACAACGGCGACGGGGAAGGAATCCGAGCCGACTGGTTCCGCGGTCTGCGGCTCGTCAAGAAGCCCGACTCCGGTCGCCTCGCAGATGGTACGCTCGCTCATCAAATGCATCTGGTATTGAGCCCGGATGATCTGAAGTTGCCTATTGAAGTCCGGCAGAAACGGGATGAAACCTTGCAGGCGATTATCGCGTTACGCGCCCGCAAAGCCGAGTTCGCCGACGTAGATGCCTACTTCGTCGAACTCGAAAAACTGTGCCTCGAACTGGCGACGATCGATACTCGGAAAGACAAGTAACCCACACTGGGCGTGAGTAAACGATGAACTGGCAGTTGGCTATCACCTGGATCTGCATCGCGTTTGCGAGTTGGCTCGTCATTCGCCGAGTCCGAGCGTCCCTGCGCGGCGATGGCAGCTCAGCCTGCGGTGGATGCCCCAAAAGCACGCCGCCATCCGAAGAACGCATCATCACCGAAGATCAAATCTCGCTGCCGATCAACTCGCATTAGCCCATTGGCCGCGTGCGAGTGATCACGAGCAACTGCCCGCGCCGCCGCACATCAATCGCGCCAGGCAAAGTGATCGTCCCTCCCGACTCGACAACGTCCGCTAGCCGTTGCCACTCTTGAAAGCCCATGCTCTGTAGTGGCCATCGGTTTCTTTGCCACGCGACCAGCAAGACCTCGCGGATGATGCAACGCGGTTCGAATTGTAACTGCGTTACGTCAATGCGCAATGAGTCGTCCGACTGTTCGCTGAGCGCCCGTGCGAGCACGGCTTCGGCTTGAGTTCTCAACCAGTGGGAAACTTCGCCTGCCTGATTGGCTAACTGTGTAATCGCCTTCCGTACTTGCGGATTGATTTCGCGCTCCAGCCACGGCAGCAGTTCGGAGCGAATGCGATTGCGCGTGAAGGCGGAATCCGTATTCGACATATCGCACCGAGTCGGTTGTTGAATCTCGGCGAGCCAGCTCTCGACGTCGGCGCGCGAGATATCCAGCATTGGCCGCACGAGTCGCACTCCGTCCGCGAGCATTCGCTGGCGCGGCATGCCCTTCAACCCGGCGAGTCCGGTACCTCGAAAGAGATGATGGAGAACGGTTTCCACTTGATCGTCCGCTGTGTGACCCGTCGCCACGGCGCAGCAGTTGAACTCTTCGGCGAGTTCAATCAGCGCCGCGTAGCGCAAAGCGCGAGCGGCTTCTTCGATCGTTTCACCGGTGGCGGCAACTCGGCTGCTGACATTCAGGCGGCGCACGACGACTTCGTGGCCCAGGCCGCGTGCGGAGGAAGTTACCCACTCCGCATCGGTTTCAGAATCTGTTCCGCGAAGCTGGTGATTCAGATGCGCGACGACAAACCGAATGTGAAACTCGTCCGCCAGAGCGGAGACGCCGCGCCACAACGCCACGCTGTCAGGTCCGCCCGAAACCGCGACCAGCACGCTCTGGCCCTGGAGTTCGCAGGCAGCGATGCCGTCGCGCAATTGATCGAGAAAGTGACGAGGAGACGCAGGCACGGCGACAGCCTATTGATAGATGACAACCAAAAACGCGATGGCATCGGCTCGGCCGGCGTTCTCCAGGCAGTGAGCGACATCCGCCCGGTAGCTGGCAGAATCGCCCTTGCTGACTTCGACGATATCGTCTCCCGACGTGATGCGCAGCCTGCCTTGCTGCACGGTCACGAACTCCCGCGTGCCCTCAAAGTGTGCCGAACTCCTCAACACTCCGCCTGGCTTCAGCTCCAGTTCGTAGAACTCAACATCCTTCTCCAAATGCAGAGGCGAGAGGGTTCGCAACCGGCACGTTTCGTCCGAGCGGTAGTGATACTGCCGATCATCCGCTCGAATCACATGGATGCTCGGTGTGTTCTCGGGCGACTCGATGAGTTCACCCAGCGACATTCCAAACGCCTGAGCAATGCGGACAGCCACGGCCAAAGTGGGGTTCGTTTCGTTGCGTTCCACTTGACTCAGCATGGAGCGACTGACGCCGCAGGCGGTCGATAAGGCTTCGAGCGACCAGCCTTTCGCGGCTCGCAGCTCCTTGACGCGATGGCACAACTGCTGGCTGATCTGGTCGGCAGACTTTCCGGCGATGGCTTCGGTCTTGGCTGAGGGTTTCTTCTTCACGGCGGACGATTCTCCGATATTTCGGATTTCAGTTCTTGTATGCAGGATGTCGATATTCTATCATCTCGGACGTCGAATCCAAGATACGGGACTTGAACGATTCGCAATTTACGCCGTCGCGTTCTTTCCAGAACGCACGATGAGGCTCAGGTAGACCTCGTTCATAAACGAAATACTCAGCATTCGGAGATGACGATGAAAGCTCTTGTTAAACAGCAGGCCGCACCGGGACTTTGGCTGGAGGACATTCCCGAACCGAAATACGGCATTAACGATGTCCTGATCAAAGTTCATAAGACAGGCATCTGCGGCACTGATCTGCACATCTATAAGTGGGATGCGTGGGCTCAAAAGACGATCCCCGTTCCGATGGCAGTCGGGCATGAGTTCGTCGGCGAGATCGTCGCGGTCGGCAGCAATGTTTCCGATTTCCATCCGGGTGAAGTTGTCAGCGGCGAAGGTCACGTCGTTTGCGGACGCTGTCGCAACTGTCTGGCCGGGCGGCGGCACTTGTGTGCTCACACGCAGGGTATTGGAGTCAATCGTCCCGGCGCTTTTGCTGAGTATATCGCCCTGCCGATGACGAACGTCTGGCATCACGATCCGAAGATTGATCGTGATGTGGCGTCGATCTTCGACCCGTTTGGCAACGCTGTGCATACTGCGCTGTCGTTCCCCGTGCTGGGCGAAGACGTCTTGATTACCGGAGCTGGTCCCATCGGCATCATGGCCGCGGCGATCGTCCGTTATGCCGGAGCCCGCTATGTCGTCATCACGGACGTGAATCCGTATCGACTGGAACTCGCCCGAAAGCTGGGCGTGACAGTCGCTCTGAATGTTAAGGAAAAATCCGTCAAAGAAGTACAGGCGGAACTCGGGATGAAGGAAGGCTTCGACGTCGGCCTCGAGATGTCAGGCAATCCACACGCATTCCGGGACATGCTGGCGAACATGGCTCATGGCGGCAAAGTTGCGATGCTCGGCATTCCTGAAGCGGAAATCGCCATCGACTGGAACACTGTTGTCTTCAACATGCTGACGATCAAAGGCATCTACGGTCGTGAGATGTACGAGACCTGGTACCAGATGACTGTGATGCTGCAAGGCGGGCTCGATATCAGCCCGGTCATCACCCACCGCTACCACTTCACCGACTTCCAGAAGGGCTTTGAAATTGCCCTCTCTGGCCAGTCCGGCAAAGTGGTGTTGGATTGGACGACCTAACAATTTCTTCTCACCCTTCACAAGGGGGAGAAGATGGCCGCAGGCCAGAAAAGGGGGACGAGGCCAGCATCGCCCCTCACCCCCCAGCCCCTCTCCCCGGCAAGACCGGGGCGAGGGGAGCGATCGGGTATGAGACGAGAGCTCGATTGAGGACGCTCGAGCTTAGCGACTGTCACAGGGACGCTGTCCCTTAACCCATCGACGCGTTGCGGCACCACTCGACATCGGGTGATGCGACGTTGTCGAATGGGAAGAGCGGCCGGTTCACCTGCTCAAACTTGAGCGATGCCCAGTGCGCAGCCGCCGGGCCGGGACAATCGGCGAGGATGATGTCGGCGGCAAAGGGGCTATAGTCGGCTCGGAAGCCAGCCGGAGATTTCGCGACGACGATCTTGAAGTTGCGCGGGTCAAGACCGGCGCACTCATAGAGTTTCGGTGAACTACCCGGTCCGCTGCGTTCGCAGAGCACGAGTGTCACATCGCCCGACCGGACAACGGCACCGCGCC
>CAYLTY010000027.1:0-54975 GCA_964386705.1 uncultured Planctomycetaceae bacterium | reverse complement strand
CTTACGCAAAATCAGCCGTCTCGTTTGCATTAGTCTGTGAGATTTCCGCGCTAAGGGGCCATCTCTCCCGGTACACTTGCGGGCACATGGTATGCGCCTGAAAGCCTCTACTGCGTGCCACACCTATCGCTTCTGGAACAGATCCGATGTTACGAGGTTCTGGATTAATGTCTTCAGGCGGTAGTTGTCGGCCTTGCTGGCCTCGGCAATCGCTTTGATCTGCGGAGCGTCGTCAATGGTCATCACACGACGCAAAGCGTATGTGGCGAGTTGCTCAACGAAGGCCACAGCAAAACGATCGATGTCCTGAGTGAGCAGTTGCTTGAACTCCTCTGGTCCCTTGTAGGTCTGGCCGTTGGGGAGTGCTCCAGTGGCGTTCACGGGCGGATCATCTCCCAAGCCGCCTGCAACTTTCTCGGTGGTGCGCCAGCGTCCGATGGCATCGTAGTTGTCGAACGCGAAGCCGAGCGGGTCGATCTTCTGGTGACACGACGCGCAGATCGCATGAGTCGCGTGAGCCTGAAGCTGGTCGCGAATGGTAGCCTTCTGTTTGTTGCCGGGAGTCGGTTCCAGTGGTTCGACATTCGGTGGGGGTGGAGGCGGCGTACGCCCGAAGACAGCTTCAGAAACCCAGACGCCGCGATGCACTGGACGATGCCGAGTTCCATCCGACGTGAGCGACAGCACGGAGGCCTGCGTCAGAATGCCGCCGCGATGGTCGTTGCCCGTGAGCTTCACGCGATGAAACCCTGCTTGCTGCGGAAACTCCTTGCCATAGTGCATCGCCAATCGTGCGTTCATGACGGTCCAATCAGACGACAGCAGTTCGCGAATGGAAAGATTGCTGGTGAACACTTCTCCAAAGTAGCGCGTGGATTCTTGCGTCATGCTCTGTTCGAGCCATTTGTCATAGTCGGGATAGAGTTCGGAATCCGGCGGAAACTGACCGACTCGATACAGCTGCAACCACTGCCGAGGAAATGACTCCGTAAAGCGACTGGTCTTAGCATCACCCAGCAGACGCTGAATCTGGAGCTTCAGTGTTTCCGATCGATGCAACTCACCGCGCGATGCCAGGTGGAACAACTCAGCATCCGGCAGCGAGTTCCAGAGGAAGTACGACAGCCGCGACGCAAGTTCCCAATCATTGACACGATCTCGCGGTTGCTCTGGCGATCCCTCAACGAGGTAATAGAAGTTCTTCGACGTGAGTACCCCGGTCATCGCCCCCAGATACGCCGAGCGGAAGTTCTCGCCTGCATTGCGTTCGGCCGTCATCAACTGGATGTAACGGTCAACCTCGGAAGCTGAAGGCGGTCGCCGCCAGGCGCGACTGATGAAACGTTCGAGGCAGGCTCGAACCTCAGCAGGATCGTCCTCACGGGAGGGGTAGATCCCGACTCGCTTCCTTTGATCTGCCTCCGGTGTCAGCGGCCCTTCGCACTCATACCAGTCAACCAGCAACAGCGGAAAAATCGGTTGACCATCGTCAGTGAAAAGTTTGTAGCCGGTTGGATTCGGTCGATAATCCTTCAATCGCGTGATCGCCTTGGGAGTCGACGCGGGCGTAGGCCCATCATCAAGTTTGCCGGGAGCCTCATTGATCAACTGGAAGCCGCCCTGTGGCAGAAACGCTTCGATCTCAACGACCGTGGGTTTGTCTTCAGGTGCCAGAACGTCCTGTCCAACTTCAGCTCGCTTCAGGCTGCTGTTCCAGATTGTCAATCGCGGCAATCGCCCCTTGAACGATGGTAACGCACTCAATTGAACTCGAATGCGATACAGCCCCGGCGTGCGAATAGAGATGTGCCCGTGAATCAGACTCGGATAGATCATCCAGCGTTGCGGTGCATCAGCAGCCTGCCGTTGCACTGATGACTGCGGCGGCTTCTCCGGGAAGGCCTGCTGCAAAACCGCTTCAGCGGCCTTGAAGTAGCGGTCCACGTGTGACGGAGACAACGTCAGCAACGAACCGATCCGGTCGTAACCGTGCCAGCGCGGGTCTTCGTTCAATGCCCCCGGCATATACGGATCGAAGTGCACTCCCAACAGGTCGTAGATCGTCTTAGCGTACTCTTCGCGGCTGAGCCGGTAATGCGTCACTGGGCCTCGCCGCGCCATGCGAGCGGCTTGACCAGCGTCGAGCTGCGACGAAATCGCTTCCGCCAGTTTCCCCAGTTCAGCGGCGGTCGGTTGCGGTTCATCAGCAGGTGGCATCTCGCCCGAGTTCACGCGAAACAACACTTCGCCCCAGCGCTGGGCGATCAGCATGTCGGTGAAATCTCGCGGCAGCGTGTCGAGCCGAAACATCCCCTTCTGATTCGACGCATCGTGGCAACGCAGGCAGTACTTCTGAAACAGCGGCAGCGTGGTTTGATCAAAGCCGCTGCGCTCGTCTGCGGACAGCAACGCTTCCGGCCACGCCAACAGCACGAGGCAAACCAACAACGGAATGACTTTCATATCCCCGTTCCCCGACTGAGTATCACCACCACTCGTAATCGCTGCGCATTTACCAATCAGTAGTGCGAACCATTTCAACAACCGGGTTCGCTACCAAGGCAGTACCATTTTTGCACCACGTTCCTGATCAGCTCGCGAAGTGATCCGCTCTTCCGGCGGCATCGACACGAACTTCCAAGTCTCGGCTTTCACTCGCACACAGGCTCCGGGTGTGTAACCGGCGAGCAGTTCGACAAACTTCAGCTTCAACTGGACTCCGCTGCTTCCCAGAGGGGAATCGTCCAGTTCCAGCTTTTTCCATTCAACCAGCTTGGCGAACTTGCGATCGGCCCGGTGATACCACGTGCGGCGAGTCTTCTCGGCAACTGCCACCGCGATGCGTTCGTCTTTGTCCTTCCACAGATCGTCGAGGATCTGCTGATCGACGTCGAACAACGTCAGCGTGACAACCCCACCGCCGTAGTCGAAGTGCTCGATGTGATCGATCCAACCGGCAGTCCACCGCTCTCGTTCATATTGAATGTGTCGAGCTCGCTGTCGCTCCGTCGCAAACGCACGGCTCTCTTCGTCGAGCCACAGTCGGCCCACACGGAACTCCTTCTGCCCCCAGTTATGTGACCATGCTAGATTAACCTGCACCGTCGCACCTGGCTGAATCGCGCTGAGATCTGCTATCTGCCGGCCTTTCCAGATCTCGCTGCGAGCGTCGATATCAAAGGTATAAGGAGTGTTGATACCGTCATTCACCAGCTCGGCAGGTTTGCCAGCACCTGGCAGCGATGAGGCAAGCTGCGTTGGGTCAGCAGACTTCGGACTGTTCACTCCCCGCAGAACAACGGGCTCGACGTTGATTTTCTCCTTGGCGGTATCGATCGATACGACCTTCCACGCCTGGCCACGACGCTGGTAGTAGCTGAAATCGTCTTCCAGGATCAGCGCATGATTCTCCGGAATCGCGAACCGCTTCTGATCCTCAGGCTGCGGTGGAATCGTTTGTTCTTCGCCCTGTGGTGGAACAACGAAGTATCCATGCACGTGCGTGCCCAACGGGATGTCACGCAACTCCGCTCGCGCACCGTTGTGCCAGACAGGTGCGTACGGCAACAACGCAAACCAGTGCGCCGGCCCGCCGTAGTACCGCCCGTTGTCGTCTCCATCGAGCCGAATACCACCGCGACGATTTACGGCGTCCACGTAGACGAGT
The DNA here is from genome assembly GCA_964386705.1 of uncultured Planctomycetaceae bacterium. Lineage (GTDB taxonomy): Bacteria > Planctomycetota > Planctomycetia > Planctomycetales > Planctomycetaceae > AM-0621. The sequence continues at coordinate 51,308 of CAYLTY010000027.1, read as the reverse complement.
TCACCGGCGATGTAACGGCTCTTGTCGAGCGTCGCGAATCGACTGGCTACTGAACCCGCAGTTGGAGGCATCTGAGCTTCCACCGCACCGGCTGCCCCCCAGGCGATCACGCTCACCAGCAAACCAAACAAAAACTTCGTCGTAGGCATGCAAGGCTCATATTCTGAAAGGCTTGAACCACTGAGGGATCATGTGGCGGGCAAACCGCCTCTGATACGCTGACTTCTCTCTCAAGCTTCGAGTTCAGAGGCCCTGCCGTTGCTATCAGCAAACTTCTCGACAGGAACGTCCATCTTCTGGGCCATCAGCAACAGCAAGTTGCTGAGGTGCGCCTTGCTATTAACCGCGTTGTGGTAGATGCCGGAGTGCTGTTCGTAGCCCTTGAAATCCTTCGTGAGGTTATAGTCCACGTGCTGACCGTGCTTCAGGCCAAGCTTCGTGCCACCTGCCAGCACGACCGGCAAGCTCGCATTGCCGTGGCTGTGACCGTAAGCCATGCCGCTGCCGTAGAGCGCCATCGTCGTTTCGATCAATGGACCATCAGCGTCTTTCGCTTGACTCAGCCGGTCCAGTAAATAACTGAACTGCTGGAAGTTGAACGTGTCACTCGCCAGCAGATCGCCGAGCAATTTCGGGTTGCCGTTGTGATGCGAAAGCGAATGGCGATCTTGCTTCACTCCAATCTCGGGAACTGCCGGACCAGTCCCTTCATTGCCGGTGCTGAAACTCGCAATTCGCGTCAGGTCTGTCTGAAATGCCAACACAACGATGTCGTACATCGTTCGCAGGTATTCCCCGAGTCGTTCCAGTGAAACGTCCCGATTGAGTTGCGACGCTGTGCCAGGTTCAACGTTGGGCCGCGGAATATCAAGCCACTTGTCAGCGCGCTGCGTGCGGACCTCAACTTCGCGGACGGAAGTCAGATACTGCTCCAGCCGCCCCTTGTCGGCCGCCCCCAACTGACGGTCGAGCGTGTTCGCCTCGTCGATCACAGCGTCCAGAATGCTACCTCGTCGCTGCAAACTTCGGCGTTGGCGTGCGACACCGTCCTTGGGCTCCTCGAACAACTCCCGGAACACGACGCCGGGATTTCCTTGAGCGGGCAATTGAATACCGTCGGCGTTGTAAGCGAGCGAATGGCCTTGATTGCTCAGTTCAATCGAAGCAAATCGCGTTTGCGGAGCGGTGACGTTCGCCATCAGCTGATCGACCGAGATCGAGTTGCGTTCCGACTGGCCGATCTTGCCGCCGGTCAGCCAGATTGTGCTGCAATTGTGGTGATGCCCCAGCCCATGCGGATGATACATCCCGCTGATCGGCGTAATGATCTCACGGTGTTTGGCCAGCGGCTGCAGCGGCTTCGAGAGCTCGTAGTCCTTGCCCGCAGTCCTCATCTGAAATTCGTAAGTATTGACCCCGTTCGGCAGGTAGATGAATACGCTCCGTCGCGGACGCGCCATCTTCTCTGCCGCCAGCAATGGCTTCATGCAGCCAAGGAGCGGCAAGGCGAGTGAAACGCCCAAACCTCGCAGCACGTGACGACGGCTAAGCAGCCAGTTCTGTCGGAGAAATGTGGCCATCGTTCGCGATTCCCTTACTGCAGTTTTTCAGATCAACCTGCGACGAAAGTAACTCTGTCCAATGCTGACGGATACCAGCCGGTCAACGCCAGTCAGACCGGCATGCTCGCGGTGTTTACGATTCCTGTCACCGTCGACCTGGCAACTCGCAGGGTCCTGTTCATCGCAGGCGTTCCTCAGGTGGTCCTTTCGCATTCGGCTAATCGTGACAACGAATGCGGCCGGGACGGAGCCGCCGAGCAAGTTCACTGCGATGCCAACGCAGTTGAATACCGCTGCCGCCAGGCAGCTAATTATCCAGTTGCTTGAGTTCGATGATCGGTCCGAACTGAAATTCGTGATCTTGCCAGGAAGACTTGCACCGCCAGCTGTGCGCTCAGGCACGGGCGGACAGTCTGCGGAACAACCGTGCGAAATCAGGCAGGCCGCTGGACTCTATTGGGCGCCAACAGTCCCAAGTGGCTGATCATCATAGCGATCAGCTGCCGGCCCGGATTGGAAGATGTCCCAAGCTCCAATCCGTTGCAGAGAGGGACGATCCCCGGGTGGAACCAGGAATAACGTTATCTGGCGACCGTCTTTCAGCATGCAAGACTCTGGCAGCAAAATGCTGAAACCAAGCTTGCCGAATCCGACCGGCATGAGCCGAGAGACCTCGATGATGCGCCCATCGACAGCAATCGCAATCTCATTCACGGACTCAGGGAGATCGGATGCGCTGATCGTTCCTTCGATTAGGGCCTTTGAGAACCAGAGCGGAAGTCGATCACGACTGATTTGATGATTCCCGATCTCCAGAGTCGATGCTTCGTAGTCGTGCACAACGAAATCCGATACCAGCCGCCCCCTCCACGAGGGGCGAGCCGACATGGCCGCAGGCAGAGCCGACAATGGCTCACTGCCAAACAGCGATTGCTGTCGCTGAATCGCTTTTTTCTTAGCCGGGAAATCAGGTTCTACGACAGTCATTGTCTCCTGATAGAAAAACGTCTTGCGGGGACGAGACGTCTCTCCCAGCAGCGACGATCCATCAACCGGACCTTGCGGAGCAATCTTCAACGCATCGAGAACCGTAGGAAATACGTCAATGGTTTCCACATTGCGATCAACCTGCTCTCCCCTGCTCTGCCCCGGGCGTTTGACGAACAGAGGCACGCTCAGCAAGTCCGGCAGTGTCTCGGCATCCGGAATCCGGCGGGAGTGTCCGGGACGAAATGATACTCCATGATCGGCTGTCACAATGAGCAATGACGAGTCCCAGATCCCCTGCTCTTTCATGCGATTCTGAAGTTGGCCGAGAAATCGATCCACAAAGCCAACCTGCAGCCGATACCGATGTTCCCACCGCGCGACATCCGCAGCATCGTCCCGCCAGCTCTCTCCGAGTTCCCCCACTGCGGTTTCCGGCACTAAAGGTGCATCACCATCAGCCAGATAGTGTTGACCTGATGGCAAGTAACACCAGGGATAGTGAGGTAGTAATACATGCAAAAAGTAGAACCGAGGACGCTCCGACGGGTAAATACATTTCAAAAAGTGGTCGAGTTGTGCGTGTCGAGGAAGGTTGTTGAGATTCATTCGACCGGTGGTTTGCTCAGTCCCATCAGACGCGTCGCGCAGTCCATACCAAGTACGTGGAACCGAGATCAGATCGAGTCCTAAATCACGAGGAAACAAAAGCTGTGGATAGACCGCAGCTAAAGTATGTATCAGCCGCACAAATCGTTGCCCTGCCGGGCGTTCAAGCGGTCTCCACTTGGCAGAGCGCGGATACAACCGTGAGTACACTTCGCACGCAACGAGATCATAAGCTCCCGTGGACGCTATTATTTCGAACAAGTTGCCGGGATAGTTTGCTGCTTCGGGATCGCAGTCGCGTTCGGGAAAACGCCCTGTGAGAATTGCGGGGACGGCCATTTGAGTCCGGGCGTGCACTGAAGTCGCATTGCGGTACCACGTCGATGTCTGCCCCAACTCGGCCATGTTCGGGAAGCGCTGGGCGTCGAACTCGAGCTGATCGTTCATCAGAGTCAGGCCGCTGAACTCGTCAAACACAACCATCACGACCGGAGCGGGGTTTTGCACCGTGATCGGAGATTCGGAATGCACGGTGGTGCTTGTGGATTGCCACAGCTGCACAGCGAAGGCTGCGGGAAAAAGGACAGCCCCCCAAGCCGTGAGTGACAACCAATGCCGAAACCAGGGCCTTCTCTGATACACGGCGATTGTGAGGCCGGCCAAGCCGATGGCAATCACGCATGTCGCGAACCAGACCAAGCTCGATTCCTGCAGCACGGGTTGAGTCAACAACGGCCGAAGCAGGCTCAATGCTGCCATGAATACCAGGCAAATAATGACGCTATCGCGACCGAACCCTCGCAGCCTTGAAGAAATACGCGAGGCCAAACGATCCGCGGCAAATGCTGTAGCCGGAAGCCCTACCACCAAAAGCGCGATGAGACCCACCAATTCAGGCCACTGCAAGTCCGCTTCCCAGCGGTAACTCGAATTCCGCGCCAACGCATCCAAAATGGGTTGGATCACCGCGATGGAACACAGTCCGACAATGTGCTTCATGCGGTCAATCGCAGAGATCGAACCTGCCTCAGCAGAGGGAACCATCAAAGAGTCCATGAAGGCTGACAAACGAAGTTAGCATCGGTGGGAACTGCGAAGGCGATAACGAGGCCACATCGGCTGAAGTGAAGCCTTTAAACCCCACACAGATGGCCCACATCTTGACTACTGCCGTGAGTACGTCCGCAGCGGCGAATCGAAGCGTGCAATCAACGTGCAGAACGCCGAGCAACCTTGTTCTGCCAGAAGTAACGCAGCAACACGACAAGCCCGCTGGCTCCTCCCAGAACCGCTTGGAGCACCAGGCTGCCCGCGCTTGGGTCAAAATAGGCAATAAGCTGTGGCATCAGATAAATCCCTTCATTGCACGATTGCGCACTGGCGGCGCTAGAGGGATTATTACGAGCACAACCTGTAGTTTTGCTGAAGCGACTGTCAGAATTTGATCGCAAAAGCCGCAGATTTTTGGGGAGCTTAGCCGGTCTCAACGTCAGAGATCGAACCAATCCTGCCGGACATTAATCCACGAAAGAGAACACCCAAGAACACGATCGTACTCATAAATAACGAGAATGACGCCGCAGCCCAAATCCAACGGCGAAGCACGGACCGCGTCCCAGCATCAATGCATCTGCAGGCCTCAAAGTAACTTGGAGAAAGACGAAGCCATAGAGCCTCTCTGATCGATTCAAATGACGATTCAGCGTCAACGATGCTGACGCAATTGCGTCACCGGGTGCTCGCCAGCCATGCGGCCTGAAAGGTGGATCGCCGTGGCATTGCCCTCCTGAATGAGCCTTCAATGTGGCAAGGCGTCCCCAATCTGATCGAGGTCTGCGAACTCAGCTTTATCACCTGCAGCCTTTACCAAGTCGCAGATTAGGTTGATGGTTCTAAGATCAGGATCGACTACTCCCAAGCAGGAAGGATGAGCCAGAAAGTCGAACACCGCATGGTTCTCGATGGCCCAGGTGACTGCTCGGCGGACAGCCTCGAGGAACCATTCCAGCTTCCATTGGCCATTGCGAAACGCACCGATGTCGCTGATAGGGCTCATGGGAATCTCGATCAAGCCGGTCGGATACACGAACGGCTGCGACTTCGCTTGAGCCTGGACAATGCTGTCATAGACCGCAGCGTTCGGCTCTTCCTTGGGCTGCGTGTTGGCGTGAGCGGGGTACATGCTGCTCACCCATTTGAATCCCGAGCCCAGCAACATCTGCTGGAGGTCTTCGCGACCATTCAGCCCGGTGTTGAAACCGCCCGGAGTCCGAAAGCCGCGAGCCTCAAAACCAATGCGTTGCTTCAATGCCAGCGTTGTCAGGCGGATGTTTTCTCGAATGATATCAGCGGTTGAGCGGTCCTCGATCAACCACGGCGCTCGCTGAAACCGAACCTGGAGATCGGTGTTCTTACGAGCCAGTACGTTGATATGGTCGTACGTGTGATTGCCGACAGGATGCCCGTCGTTGGCAATCTCTGCTAGCCATGTAACGTCCGCTTGTTCGAGAACCCGCCCTACGCAGAAATAATGAATACGACCGCCGCACGCTTTGACTCGTCGGCCTGCCGCAATCGAGTACTTCTTCGCGGCATCGTCGAGATTACCTTTCTCATAATCCCAATGAGTATCTTCCCAGCGAGGGAAGTTGCGACTCATCTCCAGGTCCAAGGTGATCGCAATCAGAGCCTTCCTATTCTCGGCGGATACGGCGGATACGGCGGAGCGAAGGCTTGAACCGAATCCGAAGATTCCCCCGAGACACACGCCCGCTGCCGAGCGCAACCAGTCGCGGCGCGACGACACTTCAGTATTGTGAGGCATCACTTCTTCTCCGAAGCAAGCTCTACCCATGAGACCTGGGTGATGAGCTGATTCAACGCGGCGAACGAAATCGCGGCATTCACTGCCATGCGAGGAGACTTGTTCGACGGGAACGTTGCCAGTGATGCGTCCGCCACCAGAAAGACGTTGAAATCCTTCGACAGGTTTTCGTAACCCGCCGTTGTGCGGCAGTAACACATGTCGGTCGCATAGCCCGTCAGCAGAACGTGCCGAACGCCGTTTTTCTTCAAGAAGTCGCGCAACGGCGGATAGCCTTCAGCGTCGTAGATGACAACGTCTTGCGGGTCGACACTCACCGAAGTGCTCACCGGAATTGGCAACGCCCAAAAGCCCGAGCCGTTGTATCGGGTTCCGGCATCCAATCCGGGGAACTGTCGGAAGTAGTCAATCACCGGCTTGTCTTTACTGAGTGGTAGAACTTCGGGTAGCGGCTGGCCTTTATAATCATATGCGGCGAGCGCCTTGCGTAGCTCTTGAGCGCCCGCTGCTCGTTCTTCAACTGTCGGAGTCTTTGTGAACGAGCGATAGACCTTAGTCCGCACGGCGTCGGCAGGTCCGGGCAGGCTATACATAACAAGGGCAGCGTTACCGCGCAGCCTCTTCAAGAATGGGTCAATCACCTGTTTGGTGTGCTTTGCCGCAAGGGCGTTTTTGCGCGGAGTGCAAAAGTCAGCAACCCCGTTTGGTTCAGGACTTTTCCAGCCCCATTCGTCATCAATGGCCCACGGATGAACCATAATGACGGCCGTCTCACTCGCCCGCAGGTAATTTGGCATCTCGATAATGCCGCGAGCGTTGTAGGAAAAGCGCCAAGCCCGAACACGCAAATCGGCAGCATCGTCATTCACAATCGCCGGAGCTTCGAAATGCGCTTCTTCAAGAATGGGTTCAAAGAATTCGGGGTAATCGGCGAGTAACGCCTTCGGATTCTCCAGCCGCTTGAGCCGGTTCTCGTAGACGCGCGACGCAGATTGCTCGTCGGCACGCGCAAAGGTCGACAAAAAGCTCAGTATCAACAGCATGGCAAGTCGCATGAGTATCTCCTGAAGGAGTTTGCCGGTCCGCTCTCGGTTTCACATAATCTGCCGCCCGGTCAATCTCACAATTTCGAACAAGGTCTTCAGCAACACCACAGCCCGCTGGCGATGGGGTTTAGTCGATAATTCTGGCTACTCGGGCGGTGATTTCTGAAACCAATTCCTGCGGCAATGGCGCGTGATCAGCCGCCGCAAGGTTTTCGGCCAGATGAGCCAGATTACATGTGCCAATGATTGCGGTGTGACAATAGGGATACGCGAGTGTGTAGCGCAGGATGAACTCCGCGCGTGTCATGCCGTCGGGTCGGAGTTCGTCGAGTTGCGCTTTGTCCCAGATCTCATTGAGTGCTGGTCGCTGAATTTCGGCATCCGGGCCACCTTGTGCGATGCCGCCTCTGAGAATAATTCCAGCTCCCGATTCAGCGGCGCGGCAGATCAGATCATGATGCTGCGGCGCCAGGCACGAGTACGGAATCTGGAACGTGTCGAACACACCCAGGTCGATCAGAGCAGGCAAATGCGGCAATGAGCTTGAAACGCCGATGAATCGGACCAAACCCTGATCCCGGAGCTTTGTGACGACATCGATCAGCCCTTCGCGTTGCAACGTTTCGGCGTCGCCGCCATGAAACTGCAATACGTCCACATAGCCGGTACGCAGCCGCTGCAGGCTTGTTTCCAGATTTCTCTGAATCACGTCGGGCTTCCAGACGTGATCGAGTTCGAGGTGATCTTCCCGTTGCGTGTAGACGCATCCGCATTTGGTAGCGAGATAGAACTCATCGCGGCGCGAGCCTATGTAGCGGCCGATCCGTTCCTCACTGACCCCATAGTCCGGCGACGTGTCGATGAAGTTGATACCCGCATCCAACACCGCGTTGAGAAACCGGTCCGCGTCCTGATCGCTCACCACTCGCACGCCCCAAGTCCGCGGCCCGCGCAATCCCATGCTGCCATAACCGAGTTGCGTGACGGCCAGTCCGGTGCGTCCCAGTATTCGGCGTTCCATCGTCAGAGGCTCCTTCGAATCAGGGTATCAACAACGCCATCGCGCGTCGGTATTTCTCCCAGCAATGGCGCCATGTCTCGATCAAAGTCACGTTTTGCGACAGCCAGGACCACCACCAGCGGAATCGCAACCAGCCCCAAGCGGAGCGAGCCCACCATCCACGGTTTTCGACGTCGCAGGAACGGCACCTCGGTCGCCCAACACAGCACTGGAGCCAGCATCAGCACGACAGCGCTGCCGGTTGAAAGCCGGCCAAAGAACCGTCCGATCATCACCACGCCGAACAGGCCGATCACTCCGACTCCGATGATCGCGGCTAAGCCGAGTTTCTCGGAGGTTCCAGAGCGCATCGTGACCAGCTTAGTCGCGATCGCCGTCGAGATGATGGTCGCAGCCAGCGGAAACGCCGTTGCGCCTCCCTTGAGATAACCAGCCAGCATGACGGTCAGGCCAGCGCACTGAGTCGTCAGGCTCAGAGCGAAGGGAATCGAGATTCCCCCCGAACGCCGAGACAACCAGCCAAGTAGTCCCCAGGTAAATGCCAATAACGCACCACAGATCAGTACAGCGACACTACCATCCCACCGAGTCCAAGCGCCGCCAGATTCAGTCAGGTGCACAGAGCCATGCAAGAGAATCCTCGGAGCCATAACGGCAAGGCCCAATCGCAAGAACCACGCGACCCACTGCGGCAGTTTTTCCAGCCCTGCAATCAATTCGATGCCGAGAGCCATAGGCATGACGATCATCAAAAGACGATCAAGCCCCTTCACGGGCGGCCAGGTCCATCGCATCTCCAAGACGTTGCACCCCAGCGCGAGCCCCAGTCCCATCGCCAGAACGCAAGCGGAATTAAGCCACGTGCTACTCACCGTTCGCCGCAGCATCGCCATCGCCAGTACCACGATCGCACTGACGATGGCCGCAACGCCCATGGACTTGAGATACAGCACCGGGTCGGGCATCGGCTATTTCCGCATGCCTTCGCAATCAATGATGATCAGCGCCTCATCCCCGATCGGTCCGATGGCGTTCTTGTCAAAGCCGAAGTCGCTGCGTTTGAGGGACAGTTCCGTCGAAAACGCGACGCGTTTGACGCCATTCTTGAACTCGTGCTCTTTCCCGCCCATCAGTTTCAGTGTGACCTTCTTGGTCGTGCCGTGCATCGTGAAGTCGCCGGTGACTTCAAAGCCGTCTTTGATGACTTTCACGCTCTTGCTTTTGAATTCGATGGTCGGAAACTGCTTGGTGTCGAAGTAGTCCGGCTGCCGCAGATGTTCGTCGCGAGCCTTGTTGGCCGTATCAACGCTGTCGGCTTTGATCGTCAGGGCAAACGTTGATTTCGTCGGATCTTCCCGGTCCAGCGAGAACTTCCCTTCGACCTCGTTGAATCGACCATGAATCCAACTGATATCAAGGTGCCGCGCCTTGAAGCTGACGGAGGAGTGCACGCCGTCGTACGCGTACTCATCGGCGGAATAGGCGGCGCTACCGCAGACCGCAGTTCCAATTCCCAGTACCAACGCCCACGCTGAAACAAGTCGCCGCATCTGATGGTTCCTTTTCATAGGGATTGCGAATGATTGCCGCTGCGTTGCCAGCAGGTTCGCAGCCATCGTAAGCCTCGGCCGATCAGTCGCAAAGCAGGTCAGCTCAAGCCATCTGCGCATCATCGCGATGAGCTTCTACTTCGCTGGTTGCTTGTCACGTGCGGCCCGGAACTCATCGCCAATGTTCCACGTCGGCAACTGGTCGGCGTTCGCAACCTCGCGAGCGACGTCCAGCATGAACTCGGCCAGCTTCACGAAACCGGCGAAGTCCCAGTTCGGCTGGAATTCATCCTGCGGCGAGTGATACGCCTTATCGTTGAAGTCCTTGTGAGCGTTGCGGGCAAAGTCGCTAGCCTTGCCTGTGATCTTCATTCCAGAGGCAACGGAGAATGCCGGAACGCCAGCCCTCGCCATCGAGAAATGGTCGGAGCGGTAGAAGATTCCCAGGTGCGCCCTCTGGTCGATTTCAATCTCAAGATGATTCTTCGCCGCTGCCGCCTGAACCGTCGGCCAGACCGTCGTTCGATTGGCGCCTGTAACAACAACAGATTCCGGCACACCCAGCGGCAGGATCATGTCGACGTTCAGATTGAGTGCGGTCTTGCTCAGTGGAACGAGCGGATTTCGCGCGTAGTACCTGGAACCGAGCAGCCCTTTCTCCTCCGCTGTCACGGAAAGAAAAATCGCCGAGCGTTTTGGCTTCGGTGACTGAGTCGACCACGCCCGCGCCAGTTCCAGAAGGAGCCCGCAGCCCGTGGCGTTGTCAGCCGCACCATTATAGATCGCATCGCCCAGCACCGGACGACCGATACCCAGATGATCCCAGTGCGCCGTGAAGACGATGGCCTCAGACTTCAACTGCGGATCACTGCCCTCCACCAAACCGGCCACGTTGTTGCTGACGAAGTTCTCAACGCGCGTCGGCATGCTGCCTTTCAGGTTTACGCCGAGGGAATACGGTTTGAACCCTTTGGTGTCCGCTTCCTTCAAGGCACTTTCTACCGTGCGGCCCGACAGCGCCAGCAGCTCGTCACCTGCCGCCCTTGAAAGCCAGCCAGCAAAGGCGAGCACAGGTTGATCGGGTTCTCGTTTGAGCTGCGCACTTTCCAATCGTCGCACGACCGAATAGGGATAACCAGCGGTCTCATTCGTATGGATGATGAAGCAAGCCTTCGCACCTCGCCGCGCCGCTTCCTCATACTTGTAAGACCAGCGCCCGTAGTAAGTCAGAGCGGTACCGCCGAAGAACTGGGGATCGCTCGACGGCGGCTCATTCGTGAAGAGGACGACAACTTTGCCCTTTACGTCCGCCTTTTGATAATCCTCCCAACCGTATTCCGGAGCGGTGATGCCGTGCCCGACGAAGATGGCCTCGGCATCAAATTCTTCGGCTCCAGTTTGCGTCTGACTCACACCCGCGAAGCCATCCTCACAGGCAATGTCGAGCACAGTGCCAAGCTTCACAGCCTGAAGCGTCGACTTCGGACTCGTGATGACACGCACCAGCGGCACCGGCTGAAGGTACGAACCACGATCTCCAATCGCCTTCAAACCAGCCTTTTCGAACTCGTCAGCGATGTACTCCGTCGTGAGGATCTCGCCATTGGTCCCCGGCTCGCGACCTTCCAGCCTGTCGCTCGCCAGTTGGGCAACCGCGGACTTGATACGGTCTGCTGAGATCTCGCCAGCGAGTGACACGGAAGCCAACGACACAACCACGAGCAGCGGAAGAAATCGATACGCCACAGAAGTTTCCTCATCGAGATTTCAAAAGAGTTTGAGGGCAGCGCACGCTACTTCTTCAAATAATTGTCACGTATTTCTCGCAGTTGCTTCCAAATCCCCGCGTCCCGTGCTTGAGGGGAGACGCATGCGAAAATGTAATTCTGGTCGTTCCTGGTCCAAGTCCAGATTTCAAGGTTCAGCTTCTGCGGCTTCTTCGTAGCGAATGGCTCAACCCAATTCAGGGTTCCGACATACTGTGTCGGCGTTTTTGCATTGTTTTCTTCCGAGGCACGCTGACCTTCAGCCTTCACTGGCTGCAGCTCAACCTTGAATTCAGACGGATCAACGCCTGGGACCTCACCCTTCAGAACCGCCTTGCACAGCCCTTTGTAGTACGTCAGGAACTCCTCTTTGATGACGGCTTCCGTCAAGACGGGCTTTGGCTGCAGCTCGAACACAAAGGCGTAACTGAAGAACGATTCTGACGAGGCCTTCATCATGCCGGGTGCGAACCGGATATGCTCGGAGCCTTTCAGCTTCATGTCCGGAGCGAATTGCGGCGGAAGCGAAATGGTTTCTCCACTCCAGCCTTCCGGGGCAGCGAGCTTGAAAGTTTTCGGCTCATCGGCGAGCAAGACGGTTCCGGACATCAGTAGGCCAAGAACAAGAATACGAAGCATCGGGACCTCTCCTGTTTGCCGAATGTTTTCGGAGTCCACCGCGACAACGAGCTACGAAAATAACAGCGCGGCTCAAATCTTCTAGGCACTGACGCCGCAGGCGAACATCCATGGGTTCAGCGGACAGACTGCAAGCGACTGACAACTTGCGTTAAGATTCACGAAGAATCGGTGATTGAAATCGCTCTTTGTCAGCGTCCGCTGAACGCGGCATTCCGAGTCGTCTGACAAGCTCACCTCAGGCAGCCCTAAACCATAAACTGCCTGCCAGCGGTCCACGCGTTTTCTTTGGAAAGACATTCAAATGACAACAGCTCAACGAACATCGCGTCGTCAGTTCCTGCAAGGCGTCGCCGCTGCGGGAACGACAAGTATTTTCCTGCCGTCAGCCAACTGGGCCTTCGGCTATCAAACCCCCAGCGAGCGTCCGGTCTTCGCGACCATCGGCCTTCGCAATCAAGGCTGGGCGATCACCAGCAAGTCGTTCGGCAACGCGAATTTCGCAGCTCTGGCTGACGTTGATGCCAACGTGCTGACGGAAAACGTCGCCAAAGTAGAGAAGGCTCAGGGCAAGAAGCCGGATGCCTACAAAGACTACCGCAAGATTCTCGACCGCAAAGACATCGACGCGGTGATGATCGCCACGCCCGACCACTGGCACACGAAGATCGCCGTCGAAGCGATGCTCGCGGGCAAGGACGTCTACTGCGAAAAGCCGCTCACGTTGACGATCGATGAAGGCAAGCTGATTGAGAAGATCGTGAAACAGACCGGCCGAGTCTTTCAGGTCGGCACGATGCAACGCACCGAGATCGACCAGCGTTTCTTGAAGGCGATCGCTCTCATCCGAGATGGTCGCATCGGTACGGTGAAGAAGGTGACCTGCGGCATTGATCGCATGGAAGCCTCGCCCGTTATCCCAGCGGTGGCAGCTCCTGGACACATTGATTGGGACTTCTGGCTCGGCCCCGCAGCTAAGGTTCCTTATCGGGAACTGCCGGAAATGCGTAAGGGCTACGGCGGTGGCGTGCCGCTCTACAGCAACTGCCACTACTCGTTCCGCAACTGGCATGAATACTCAGGCGGCAAGCTGACCGACTGGGGTGCTCATCACGTCGACATCACTTGCTGGGCACTCGGTGCCACAGAAACGGGGCCGAGCAAGGTCACGCCGGTCGATTACAAACTGCCGGTGGAATACAAGGACGGCCATCCCACGGTCAGCGATCAATACAACGCGGCGACGCAGTTCACGATTCGCGCCGACATGCCCAACAATGTCGAGCTGATCATCACCAGCGAAGGCGACAACGGCATTCTGTTCGAAGGGACCGAAGGCCGGTTCTTCGTCAATCGCGGCAAGCTCGCTGGCAAGCCAGTGGAAGACCTGAAGGACAAGCCTCTGCCGGAAGGCGCCGTCGAAAAGGTCTACGGTGGCAAAGTCAGCTCGAACCACACGGCCAACTTCATCGAAGGCATGAAGGCTCGGAAGCAACCGATCTCCGATGTCTGGTCGCATAACCGCATGCTGGAGATCTGCCACCTCTCGAACATCGCCATGCGTCTGGGTCGCGAGGTGAAGTGGGACCCGGTTAAGCGAGAAATCGTTGGCGACGCTCAAGCGAACTCGTTCCTCGGACGCGAAAGCCGCAAGGGGTTCGAGATCAATATGTAAGAACATCGGATACTCGAAGTCGGGGACGGGTTGTCAAACAGGCACCCCGTCCCCGCTCTTCTGTCCCTCAAGATTTGTGACAGACGTTTCGCTGACAGTCACCGCATCGAGGAAGCCATATGAGTCGTCTCTCCCTGCGTCTGATCCTATCGTTCGTGCTTCTTTTCAATGCTATGGTCGTTCAGGCGGAAGTCACGATCGCCCCCATCGCGGACGGAAAAGGATTCGAGGTAAAGACGGCCGCCTATCAGGCGAAGCTGGATGCCACCGGCGCAATGACTTCACTGGTCGTTTCGGGCGAAGAATTCCTCGCGCAGGAACGTAAGCTGAACATCAACGGAGCTGTCGTGGATGTCCCGGCGGTCTTTGCCAGTCATCATCGCAGCTGGACGCCCACGTTCTTGCTGACAGGTCCGGTGACGATCGACGGCAATGCTCTGAAAACCCAAGGTGACGGTTGGGTTCTGACTTACACGTTTGAAGAATCCGCCTTCTCTGTCGCCTTTGGAGGTTTTCCTAAGGGAGCCAGCTACGCGCTGAACGAAGGCTACCCCAACGGCAACCTCGATTTCTGGATGTCTCCCAAACTGCATCGAGTGGTCGATGCGTTGCAGCAGGGAGATCTCGGCTGGCCCGTGAAGGGAAATCCCGAACCGGGCAACTACACCTTCATCGCGCAGAATGGAGCCGGCGTCGAGTTGCAGAACAGCTTCTGGATTGCGAGCTTTAACGACGTCCGCCCCAACGTCCAGACAACGCGGCGCGGCGCCTTTCTGTTATTCGCCGAGATGTCGAAACTGTCCAAGCCGATCCTTCGACAGATCAAGATCCATCCGAAGGTCGACGTTGGAGGGTCCGTCGAGTTGTCGATCACCTCGCCCAATCCGGACCACTTGTTCCCGGAGAATCGACCGATTGTGTTTCCTGTGCAGGTCGCCGCTTACTACGGTCAGTCGCTCAAGGGGAAGCTGCGATTCGAGGGCCACAACTACGTCTTCAAAGACAAGAAGGTAACGGCTGAAGTTCCGCTCAACATTGAGGCGGGAGCGACGGCACTCAAACTAGACCTTGCGATTCAACCCGCTGAGCCCGGTCATTACATCGGCAACATCATCGTCAGCGATGGCGAGAAAGATTTGTACGCCAAGCGAATCGGATTCCTGTATCAGCCCCAGAAAGTCGCACCAGTCAAGCCGCCCGAAGGCTTTGATGAGTTCTGGGATCAGACGCTCGCGGAGCTGGAAAAGGTTCCGCTCGACCTCACGCTGACCGAGTTACCGGAGAAGGAAACAACGGCCGGTAAGGTCTATCTCGCCAAGTTCCGCGCATGGGAAGGCCGCTGGGCATGGGCGTGGCTCTATGAACCCAAGGCGGACAAACAAGTCGATGCCACAGTCCAATGCCCGGCCGTGAGTGTCTATCAACCGGGCCAAGCTCAGCCTGCGAACGGCGAATTGTGGATCGCAGCCGCTGTGCATGGCGGCGACATCACGAACTACCCCGCGAAGAGCGACTTCGACTACATGACCAGTGGCATCACCAAGCGTGAGACCACCATGCTGCGTTACAGCTATACCTGCCTCGTTCGCTGCTACGACATTATTCGCAAGCATCGTCTGTGCAATGGCAACGTCCATGTGCGTGGAGGCAGTCAAGGCGGCGGCTTGTCACTCGTCTTGGCTGGGTTGCGCCCAGTAACCAGCGTAACCGGCAACACGATCGCCATGATGCGCATCGACTGGACGGTGCTGGGACTCACCACCTGGGGCCCACGTGCGCCTGCGGGATCAGATCCCAAACAAGTCGCCGAGGTCATTCGTTATTTCGATCCGCCGTGCTTCGCTCACCGAGTCCACGCGCCGGTCAAGTTCTATCTTGCTCTGTTCGACTTCACCGGCCCTGTCGAAGGGGTGCTGACAGCCATCAACGCTCTACCAGAAAAAACCGAGTGCCGCATGGTGATCGATCCCTTCGGCGGCCACTTCACTGCCAACTACGCCGGCCGAGACGCCGGCAAGATGCCACCAGTGCCGCGCTGGCTGGGAACAGAAGCAGAGAACAAGCTGAATAATAAATAGATTGTTTCACGAGTACGGAGTTTCTTGCTACTGGATATTCGTCATATCGCCCGGCTCACATAGCGCAAAAAAGTTCAATCGCATGGATCGCCCCGGTGAGCGAAACGACTTGCGTCGTACTGACTTCACTCCCCTCGCGAGCTGTCAAGCCTCAATCACGAGACCTCCCCGCCGACAACATCGCAGCAGCGGGCTTGCGGTTGCAGAACTCCGCTTGGATCGTGACTCAACGTGAGAGTTAACATTGTCAGGCCACGTTCCTTCAGGGAACGCATCTACCTAACTTCGATGCAGCGTCAACCCACAAGCCGATTGTTCGCCGACACTCTTATTGGTAGCTCGAGATCAGTCTGGAAATAAATGCACGCGTTCCCAAAAATAGGGATCGAGTCGGACCACAGAACGCGTGCACAAATATCTGAATTTTGCAGACTCATCGATCCGACGACACCAGCAGTTGGGCCACCATAATGCAGCTTCGGTCATGGTTCGCGGAACTTCGCAACGTCCTCCGCCTCCCGGCTAACCGCCATCGCCAAATTCGTTCGCAATCCCGACTGCAGCTCGCGCCTCGATATCCGGCCTGGTCACCAGAGCTGCTGGAGGACCGCACCGTGCTCGCTCCGGGGTTCGACTTTGACTTCTCCGTGATTCTGAGCAACGGTCATCCGACGTTGAGGGTCTTCAATCATCCCGACGTGTCGCCCTATCAGATTCTTCGATACGGCGAGTTCACGTTCACGCATCTTGAAGACCTTCCTCAGACCCTTGCCGCAGCCGGCAATCAGCCCTCGAACCTCACAATCCGCTTCGGCTCGAACAATCCTGCGAGCCTCGTCGAGGTCATGTCACTGAACACCTTCGACGATGGCGTGGTCGATGACGTGGCGAACTTGACCTACGTTCCCAACGGCGCGCGCGCTCCAGGTGGTACTCTTCCCGATAACCCGACCATCACGTTGTTTAATCGAGGCACAGAGGTCGCACGCGGCGTATGGCAATCTCTAAACATCGATGCCACGCGCCTGGGTACCGTCACTGGACCTCGTGGTTTTCTTGTGTTCCAACAAGCCGTGGGAAGTGATCCGACGATCTTCAACGAGATCCAGTCGAAAACCGCCAACACCGGTCGCATCCGCATGAGCTCCGGCAGGATAAGCTCAGGAGGCTCCGTCGGTATCGGAGATGCCGAATTCTTCACGGCGAGTGCTCAAGCAACGCTGGTTGTTCCCGACACCATTCCTCCCACAGCAGACATCATTGATGTCACGCCCGATCCGCATAAGACAAACGCTGGAATCGTGACGATCAAGTTCAGCGAACCCGTAACTGGAGTTGATATTGGAGACTTCACGCTGACTCGAAATGGTGCCCCAGTCAGCCTCAGCGGGCTTACTGTCTTCGGCTCCGGCATCGACATCGACCGCACACTCGACCTATCGAACGTCACGAAACTCTCCGGCTCCTATGTCCTCACTTTGAATGCTTCTGGCTCAGGTATTCAAGATGAAGCAAACAACTTGATCAGCGTCAGCGCGAGTGACAGTTGGCTGATGGACACCATCGCCCCCGCTGCTGACATAGTGGATATTTCGCCAGATCCTCGAAACACCAACGCCGGCACAGTCACGATTAACTTCAGCGAACCAGTCGTGGGAGTGCACATTGGTTATATCTCGCTCACTCGAAACGGCAGCAACGTTGGGCTTGGGGGGCTATCGATAGCGGGCTCCGGTTCCCGCTACACACTGAATCTATCAAGCGTCACTAGCGCACCAGGTTCTTATGTGCTTAGATTGCGCGCGGATAGTTTGGGAATTCGTGACTTGGCCGGAAATTTGCTCGCCTCAGACGCCAGCGACAGCTGGACAACGATCGACACCACTCCGCCGACTGCCGATATCATCGACATCTCCCCCGATCCGCGCAATACAGCCACTGGCAACATACGTATCGTTTTTGGCGAGCCTGTAACGGGTGTAGATCTCGCAGATTTCTCGCTCACCCGCGATGGTAACCCGATTGCATTGAGTAAAGTATCTTTCAGTCAGACGGGCGACGGCACTGAGTATAATATCAACCTATCGAGTATCACATCTGCCGTGGGCTCTTACGTCCTGACGCTGAATGCGTCGAATACCAACATCAAAGACGCTGCTGGCAATACCATGGTGGCGAACGCGATCGAGAGCTGGATTGTGGAGCTAACTCCGCCAACTGTAGACATTGTGGATGTAACGCCAGATCCACGCAGCACATCTGCGGGGAAAGTCACGATCAATTTCAACGAGCCCGTAACAGGGGTAAGCGGATCATCCTTCTCGCTGACTCGAAATGGTATGCCAGTCCAGATCACCGGGCCGCTCGCAGGTACTGGCTCGAGCTACACTCTCGATCTATCGAACGCCACGAAGTTAGCAGGCCAGTACGAATTCAAACTGAGGGCAGCCGGATCAACCATTCGAGATATCGCTGGCAATGCGATTACGTCCGATGCCGTAGATATCTGGACGACGGACACGACTATCCCTACTGCGGACATCATTGATGTCACACCTGACCCGCGCAATGTCAATCCAGGCATTCTGACGATCAATTTCAGCGAACCCGTCACGGGCGTCGACATTTCCGATTTCACGCTGACCCGGAACGGTGCGCCCGCTTCTCTCAACGGGCTAACGGTCACTGGTGCGGGTTCAAGCTATGCGATTAACCTTTCCAATGCTGCTGGCAACCCGGGGTCTTATGCCCTAACACTCAAGGCAGCCGGCTCAGAGATTCGCGATGTTGCCGGTAACTTCCTGGCCGCCAATGCCAACGACAATTGGGCTGTTGTTCCTAATTTTACGGTCGAACAAACGAACTTCTCGACTCTCGTGAGCGAGTCGGGAACCACAGACACGCTCTCGATCGGATTTACTGTCCGCCCAGCATCAAACGTGGTACTGAAGATCGTTAGCAGCGACACAACGGAAGCAACGGTTTCACCTTCGACACTTACATTCACTTCCGCCAACTGGAGCACAACGCAGACCGTCACAATTCGTGGTGTTGATGATTTCGTTGATGACGGCGATCAGCACTCATGGGTTGTCATTTCCATTGACGATGCCAGGAGCGATGATCAGTTCCATTCCCTACCCGATCAACAAATGGGCGTGCAGACGATCAACAATGACGTAGCGGGATTCACCATTGCTCCGTCTGGAGCATCGACAATTGTGCGAGAGTCGGGAACCACAGACACATTCACGGTCGTCCTGACTTCTCAACCAGCTTCGAATGTACTTTTTTCAGTAAGCAGCGATGACGCAACCGAAACCAGTGTGTCGCCAAGAACGCTGACATTCACGCCCCAGAACTGGAATGCCCCTCGCGTGGTAACAGTTGCTGGAGTTGATGATGTCGTTGCCGATCGCGACCAACTGACCGGCATCACGATCGCCGTAGACGACGCCAATAGCGACGATGGCTTTGATCTACTTGCCGACCAATCTGTGGATGCCACAACGCTGGACAACGAAACTCTTAAATTGGCCGTGGTTCAAACGAATGGATCTACAGTTGTCAGCGAGACCGGAACTACAGACGCCATTACGGTGACACTGACTGCCCAGCCGTTGACTCATATTGTCTTCAGCGTCGCAAATGATGATCAGTCCGAATTCTCGATCCAGCAGACTTTCGTCGGCTTCACTTACGACAACTGGAATATCCCTCAAACAATTGTCATCACCGGTGTTGATGATTCTCTGGATGACGACCTTCAAGTTTCGAAGCTGCGCTTTTCGGTGATGCGTTTCGACGATCCTGGCTCCGCCGTTCCGCCCGATGAAGTTGTCAACATCACAACCATCGACGACGACGCAGTAAACATCAGTAGCAGCACAAAGATCGGCCGCCTGGAGAACGGCGGCCCGGCCCTCACTGAAGGGGCTGTGTTTGGTCATGCTGCCGCGTCTCTCGGAGATCTTGACCAGGATGGCGTGTCTGATGTGGCTGTTGGCGCACAGAGGCACCATGAAGGCAAAGTCTACGGAGAGGTCCACGTCCTGATGCTAAACGCTAACGGCACGGCCAAGAGTTATTCAACAATTGGAAGCGATCTAGGAGGAGCACAACCGCTTAGCCAAACTGATTTTGGCTGTTCAATAGCCTCAATTGGTGACTTGGATGGGGACGGCGTGAACGACCTCGCCGTTGGAGCCACATTCGATCAGGCGGCACCGGGAAGCGGTGGCGCCGTTTATATCCTGATGCTTAACGCGGATGGCACGGTGAAGAGCAGTGTGAAAATCGCGTCCAATTCAAATGGTGGCCCTTTTCTGGCAGCCCGCGACGCGTTCGGCTGCTCCCTCGCAGCGCTCGGCGATCTGGATGGCGATGGCCTTACGGACCTAGCTGTTGGAGCACTTGGAGATTACATAGCGGGGGACCATCAAGGCGCAGTTCACCTGCTGATGCTGAATGCCAATGGCACGGTCAAAAACAAGCAGAAGATCACGAAGAATACGAACGGCGTGCCCTTTTCGAACATCGGAGGTCAGTTCGGGAATTCAATGGCAGCCTTAGGCGATCTGAACGGCGATGGTGTGGTTGACTTAGCCGTTGGGGCCCACGGCGATGATACTGCAGGCTCATTCCGAGGAGCTGTTCATGTACTATTCCTGAATGCGAATGGGTCCATCCAACGCAGTGTCAAGATTACGGAGGGCAGCCATGGTGGCCCACGGCTCGCTGATTTGGATGCCTTTGCCGGCGCCCTGTCTGCGATTGGCGATGTAGACGGCAACGGCGCCGTTGACTTAGCAGTGGGAGCAACCGGTGATGATTCCGCAGGATCCAGAACGGGAGCCGTGTATGTACTGCTCCTAAACGGAGATGGCACAGCGAAAAGCACGATGAGACTAGTAAGCGGCGGTCATGGCGGACTGCAACTCGCAAATGCAGGTGCATTTGGCAACTCCGTGGCATCGCTCGGAGACATGAACAACGATGGGGTGACGGATCTTTTGGTTGGCGCGCTGCTGGATGAGAATGCTGATGGGATCTCGTCCTCGGGAGCAGTGCATGTCGTATTCATGAAGTCCTTCACGGACACGCTCGACATTACACTCAGCGCAAGCGACTCTGCACATGTGGCTCGCGTCGGAGAAATTGCTGAAGTGCGGATCAATAATTCTCCTGATTCGCGTTTCAGCATTCCCGCTGAAAGCCTAAGAACATTGCGCATTCACGGTGGTAGTGGCAATAATCTGATTGATCTGTCGAGCGTGACCACGTCGGCGTTTCCCTCTCTCATCGGAGTCACGGTTTCCGGAAATGAGGGCAACGACACAATCATAGGCAGTAGTCTTGCAGATGAGCTAACCGGTGACTCTGGCGATGATCAACTTACAGGTGGCGACAGCAGCGATATTCTAAATGGCGGCTCCGGAGTAGACCTCTTCCGCGACACTGCATACTCGGATTTTGCCTCCGGACAGAGGCGATCCATCACGCTGACAAATGATGCCCTCGTGGTGGCGTTCGGCGCGACCCTGCTCTCAACTGACTCTCTGCTAGAGGTTGAGTTGGCCGATCTCACTGGCGGTTTAATGCCCGACATAATCACGGCCACAGGTTTCACTGCGATAGGCGTAACCACGCTGAATGGAGGTGGCGGCCCCGATATCATAACAGGGACGCCGGGGGTAGATCTCATCTACACACTAAGCGGTGCAGACTCGATCAACGGTAACGGCGGTGGAGATACGGTTTTCTCAGGCGGTGGAAACGACACGATAAACGGGGGAGAAGGAAATGACGTTCTCACCGGCCAGAATGGCAACGACCTGATCTTCGGAGACGACGGAGTTGATCAGCTTGTGGGTGGAGCCGGGCAGGACTCATTAAACGGCGGAGCGGGTAACGATTTTCTTAGCGGCCAGGCAGATGGGGGCCTCCTGAACGGCGGAGACGGCGACGATCTTCTGCAGGGAAGTACGTCAAATGATACGCTTAATGGAGACGCCGGTAACGATCGGCTTGTCGCGCTACAAGGCGACGACATTCTGTCCGGCGGCGATGGCGCTGATACTCTCTTCGGGAGTATTGGCAACGACATCCTGAACGGCGGTGCCGGCGCAGACGACTTACGCGGAGAGGTGGGAAGCGATTCGATTGACGGCGGAGCGGGAATCGATCGGATTAATGAAGTGTTTGACACCAACGTCACTATCTCCGGAGTCCTCGCCGCAGCGACCATAGCCGTGCAGGGTGGAGGCACCGACTCGGTCATCAACGTGGACCGCATTAATCTCATCGGCGGAGCCTACGCGAACTTGTTCGACGCCCGGACAACGAGCCTGCCGGTGCTGCTCAGCGGTGAAGGCGGTAACGATACCCTGCTGGGGGGATCCAATGCAGACGTCATCAGCGGCGGCCTCGGCGACGACGTTTTGTCCGGCGGGGCAAGTGCCGACTTGATGGATGGTGGCCTTGGCACAGACTACGTGTACGAGAAGGCCGATACAGATTTCACGATCGCTGGCGCAACAATCACCTCAGTAATGACCGGCACCGACACTCCCGCCGGTATTGAGCGCATCGCTTTGGTAGGCGGATCCGGAGCCAACAGGTTCGACGCCGAGCGCGCTGCTGTTCCGGTGGTACTGATCGGCGGACGTGGCAACGACACACTGATCGGCGGCGCAAGTGCTGACACTCTCAGCGGCGGGAACCGGAACGACACGACCGTAGCTGGGGGCGACGGGGTGGACTCGCTCACCAGCGGTGCAGGCACGGACATGGTGGAGAGTGACCCCCTCGACCTCACACCTGCGGATGCTGGTGACACCTTGCTGGTCAACGTCTTTAACCTGCTGCCAAACTGGATCGACTCGATATGAGCCGCACGATCTAAACGCACCTGCACTCAGGAATGCTCCGAGGCGCATAACTTAAAGCAGTCAGCAAAGTGCAGAGGAAGCACGCTGCAATATGGGCACGAGGTCTGGGAAAATGAGGAAACCCACGCCCGCTGCAAGCATGTGCCTATATCCAAGGTTTTCTTACGAGACATTGCGGCGTTCGTGCGTCGCGTATGCTGTAGGACCGGAAACCGTCTCTCCAACGTGGAACTCACAATAACGTGGACACATTCGAAAGCATGAATTCCAACAAGTTACGACACACGGCGGGCACCTGGCGAGGTTCCGCCACTCGGGCCTCAGCGAAATTCCGGTCCCGGGTTTGTCCGTGGAACTTTGGGATTGCCAACGGTATCTGACTGCGAGAAATTCAAATCCGACGGTCAGCTGGAGACTTCGGACGGATTCTTGTAGTTTCCCGCCCTTGCAGGGCATCACGCCTCCTGGTCAGCTCTTAGTTCGTTCACTTGCCTGGCGCAGACTACAACTCTCGTCAGTGCTGCTTGAGGTTTCATGAGTAAGTTTTCGTTTCTGGTTTCCCGTGTCCTTCCTGGCTGTTTCGTTCTGTCTTTGCTGGCAGCTTCTGGTTGCGGTTCGTCCCCCGGTCGCCCTACGGGCGAGGCTGTCGAAGGGACTGTGACGCTTGATGGGAGCCCACTTGATCAGGGCCTCATCCAATTCAAGCCTGAAGATCCCAAGGCGCTGTTTGCGTCCGCAGAAATTGCGAATGGCAAATACAGCATCAGTCGGGGACTAGGGCCTCAGGCCGGTAAGTATCGAGTGGAGATCAACTCACCGGAAGGTGGACCGATCGTTCCTTCGACCGATCCCGCCAAGGCGATGGAGCAAGCGAGTGCTCCGCCGCCGAAAGAGCGTATTCCTGCTCGCTACAACGCCACCAGCGAATTGACTGCCGACATCAAGTCGGGAGCCGCTAACCCCCATAACTTCGACTTGAAGTCGAAGTAACAAACGAGGCGTAACAAATGCCCGACGTTGACTATCACACGTTTTTCAAAACGTGAGACAGGTCCGAATCCGGGAAGTTATCGTGACCTCGTTTTTCAGTGCCTGCGTTGTGCGCGGGCAGCCTCTATTTCGTTACGTCCTCAGTTACGGAGATTCGACAGTGCTTTTGAAAAGACGAGGTTTCACACTCATTGAACTGCTGGTTGTCATCGCAATCATTGCAGTGCTTGTTGCTCTGTTGCTGCCTGCGGTGCAGCAAGCTCGCGAATCAGCTCGACGAAGTCAGTGCAAGAACAACCTGAAGCAGCTTGGACTGGCGTTCCAAGGCTACGCAGAGCAGTTCGGGCGTCTGCCAATCGCCAGCATGGGAGCGGCGTCATCGCAGATCACTGACCAGAATCAGAGCGGTTACGTCTGGCTGCGAGCGATTATGCCGTTCATTGATCAATTGGGTGCCTACGAACAATGGGACCAAGGCGTCCAGTACGCGGTCGGAAACAACAACAACATCATTCGCGCCACGATTACGGGCCTGCTGTGCCCCAGCGACCCAGCCTCCAAAACCTGGAACAGTACTCCGAATTACAACTATGCCGTGAATTTGGGGAACACTACGACGAACCGACTGGCCAGCTATAACGGAGCCACCTACACGGCGTCACCGTTCTGGCAGTCATCTTCCGCTGACGGCCGCTGTTTTTCGTTCCGCGACATGACCGACGGCGCCAGCAACGTGATTCTGGCTTCTGAATTGCGTCAGGGCCAAAACGGTCAGGACCTGCGCGGATTGATCTGGTACGTTCCGTATGTTGGCTTCACGACCAACGTTGTTCCGAACAGTTCTGTTCCGGACCGCCTTGCAGCTGGCTTCTGCGTCACCGCGAACTCGGCGATCGGGTTGCCTTGCCTGGGTGATTCAGCAACGGACCCTGTACGATTCGCAGCGCGAAGTTCACATGTCGGCGGCGTGCACATTACGCTCGGTGACGGCAGCGTGCGTTTCGTGAGCGACAACGTCGATCTCACGACTTGGCGTAATCTGGGCACAATGGCCGACAACGAACCGCTCGGCGATTTCTAAAACCTCTCAGAGACTTCTCTGGTAACATGGGATTCATTCCCGTGGTGTTTCCTACGATCGCAGTCATCAGTGCGAGTTTACCATGACACGGTTTCGACCTTGGACACGGTGGCTCGCACTGTTTTTGTTTCTGGGGGGCATAACGTGGCTGCTGGCCTCTCGGCAGCCAGCCAATCTCAACTCGTTGAAAGACGCACGCCGCGCGGCTGCTCTCGGCGAACGCGACCGTGCCCTCAACTTGTATGAGCAAGTCCTCGCCAATGATCCTGATTCGATTGCCGCGCTGCTTGAGGGCAGCGAAGTGGCGCTGGAATTGGGACGGGCTTCTCAAGCAGAAACATATCTACGTCGCGCTCTACAACTCGCGCCAGACGATCAGAACGCTAATGTGAGACTGGCCTATTTACTGGGCGTTGAGGGACGCTGCTGGGAAGCCGCTCCGTTCCTTCTGGCGTCCGTCAAACAGGGTGAGTTCACACTTCATCATCTGGTGTTGTTGGCGGCCAGTGAGCCGGTCATCGCG
This sequence comes from uncultured Planctomycetaceae bacterium, assembly GCA_964386705.1. Lineage (GTDB taxonomy): Bacteria > Planctomycetota > Planctomycetia > Planctomycetales > Planctomycetaceae > AM-0621. Next base: position 26,067 of record CAYLTY010000027.1, on the reverse strand, counting down.
GATCAGATGCTCGTCGAAAAGTGTCTCCGTGCAGTCCCGAATGATCCTCTGCCATTGATCGGAATCGCTCGAACCAGATTCCAGCAGAATGAGGCGACTCAAGCGGAGGCTCTCTTGCGGCAGGTGCTGGCCGCATCACCAGGCACGGTTGAAGCTCACGCGATGCTGGGTCGAGTGCTCGCCGCCACTGACGTCAACGCGTTGCCCAAGTGGCAAGAATCGCTGCCGCCCGAAGCAGAATCTCATCCGGAAGTCTGGTGGGTGAGAGGCACCTGGGCGGAACAGCAAACCGATGTGCGCGGTGCCGTCCGATGCTATGCCGAAGCTGTGCGACTTGATCCCAATCATCGGGTCGCGAACTACCGACTCGGACAGGTCCTGGTAGCACTCGACCAGCACGAGGCCGCTCGCCCGTTTGTCGAACGAGCTGACCGGTTGCGCGATCTGGCACTGCTCGTCGATCAGGTGTTTGCTCAACCTGACTCGCTTTCGCTCCTGCAACGAGCCGCCGAACTGACGAAGTCTTTGGGCCGTCCCTGGGAAGCGTGGGGCTGGTATCAGATGGTGCTGCGACAAGCCCCCTCAACCGCCTGGGCGAAGTCGGCGAGCGAGGAACTGCGTACCGAATTGCAACCAAACTCGCCCCGTAATCTCGAGTCATTTAATCCTGCATTGCGACTGGATCTCCGGTCGTATGAGTTTCCCGCCTTGCTCAAGGGCAAGAATCGCAGCGGCAACTCGAATAGCCCAGCCAGTTCAATCATTAGTAACACCACCGTGAGCGTGGTGCAGTTCGTAGACGTGGCGGCTCAAGTTGGGCTCAACTTCACCTATTTCAATCGTCCCGGAATCACGACTGGTGACATTCGGATGCTGGACACGACCGGCGGTGGAGTGGCCGTGCTGGACTACGATTGCAACGGGTATCCAGATCTGTATTTCACCCAAGGGAGCGAATGGCCGCTGAACAGGTCCCAGCGTTCACTCGAGGACCAACTCTTCCGCAACACAGGCGACGGTCACTTTGAGAACGCGGGGACGGCTGCAGACGTCGGCGATCCTGGTTACAGCCAAGGCGTGACAACAGGCGACTTCAATAACGATGGTTTCCCCGACCTCTACGTGGCCAACATTGGAGAAAACCGACTCTATCAGAATAATGGAGACGGGACTTTCTCCGACGTCACAATCGCCGCCGGGATCAGTGGCGAACTCTGGACGACAAGTTGCCTGATGGCGGATCTCAACGGCGATTCGCTGCCGGACCTCTACGATGTGAACTACCTCGCAGGAGCAGCGGCGTTAACTCAGATTTGCCGCCACGGAGACGAAGTTCGCTGGTGCAGCCCCGATGCCTTCGAGGCCGAGCAGGATCAGGTCTATCTCAATCTGGGCGATGGTCGCTTCGAGAATGTGACGCACACATCCGGTATTGAGGTTCCGAATGGCAAGGGTCTCGGGATCGTGGCGGCTGACCTTGAAGGCAAAGGGCAGCTCAGCCTGTTTATCGCCAACGACGCAGTCCCCAATTTCATGTTCATGAATCGCACGGCTCAGCGCGGCGGGCCGATCAGATTTGACGAGCAAGCAGTCCCAATGGGGTTGGCGTTTGATCGAGATGGGCTGGCCCAAGCCTGCATGGGAGTAGCCGCTGGAGATGCCGACGGCGACGGTCTGCTCGACTTCTACATCTCCAACTTCAGCGATCAATCCAACACGTTTTACCGGCAGCATCCGGGGCTGTTATTCGAAGACGATACGCGCCGAGTCGGGCTGCGAGATCCGAGCTTCGCCCTGCTCGGCTTCGGTACTCAGTTTATTGATGGCGAGTTGGATGGGTGGTCAGACCTCGTTCTAACGAACGGCCATGTCTACGACCTGTCGTACAAAGGACTGCCCTTTGAGATGCCGCCGCAGTACTTCCGCAATCAACGACAGGGACGCTTTGCGGAACTCTCCAGCCGGAAACTCGGTCCGTTCTTTGAGCGAAAGTCGCTCGGTCGTGGGCTGGCACGGATCGACTGGAATCGTGATGGACTTGAGGACTTCGTGGTCTCGCACATGAACTCTCCAGCGGCGCTAGTCGAGAATCGAACTCCATCACACGGCCATTTTTTGACGGTGCAGTTGCGCGGCACACAATGTAGTCGAGACGCGATCGGCGCAATCCTGGAAGTCGTTACTCCAGCCCGCACCTGGGTGCGACATCACTCCGCTGGCGACGGCTATCAAGCGTCGAACGATCGACGGTTAGTGTTCGGTTTGGGCGACGTCACCGAGGTTTCCGAACTCCGAGTTCGCTGGCCCTCCGGGATGCAACAGTCATGGAAAACGTTGCCGGTCGATCAGGACATCATCCTGATTGAGGACCATTCAGACTGGCATCGTGCCCCATAGCTTACTGATTCGTCTGGGACAAAAGACGCATTGTCGGACGTTGTTTTTTCAACGCTGTGATACCGGCCGGACCGATTGCAGTTTCAGTCAGACGTAGTTCGTGGATTAACGGTATCTTGAGCACATGAGGAATCGCGGTATCGGTGAAGCCTCGATCAACCAACGTCAGCGAACGCAACTTCGTCTGGCCTTCAAAGCAAGCTAAGCCCTCGTCGCTCAGACTCAATGTTCCTCGCATTGGCTCAAGCCATAGCTGCCCCAATACTGGCAACTTGCTGATGAATGCGAGTCCGGCATTCGTAATCTGAGTATTCGACACCGCAAGCGATTCGAGATTCTGCAACTCGCCAATGACGCGCAATCCTTCGTCGGTCACAGCGGCTCCGCAGAGCACGATTTCCTGCACGTCATGAAGATCGAGCAAATGTTTGAGCCCCTCGTCTCCGCCCTTCCATTCCGCTGTCAGGCACAGTGCAGTACGCCAATACTTCACCTGCCTTCCATTCCAGGAGATTTCATGCGTTGGAACGGACTCCACTTCGCCTCCTAGCTGCCGAATCGCCAGCACCGCTCGATGGTGCTTTTCACGCTCAGCTTGCGGAACAAACGGGTAGAGCCAATCCGCGTCTCGCTCCTTATCGCGAGGCTGATCGATATGAACTCGATGCAGAATGTCGCCGTGATTCCAAGCAACGAAACCATAGTGAGCAGATTCGGCGTAACACTCGAAGTCGAAACGCGCGATGACCGCGTTTGATGTCAGCAGTTCTATATCACCCGTCTTCCGATCAATGCGCCGCCACTGCCTTCCGGGCCAGTAGAACCAGTTACCGTACCGAACGACTTCAGAACGGAATTGAGGCAATGATCGCGAGACCGGACTCTTCGCCTGTTCTTCCAGATTAACCGGTACCGGTGCCACCAGCGCGTGCAACACAAAGCGTCCGTCTGATTGACGCACCGCTCGGGAATTGAACACAGAGGCTGGATCAATGATGCCTGCGTCGTCGACTTCCAGAATCTTGTTCGAGCCGCGAGCGACCGCATGGGGGAAGACCGACGGTGCGCCGGACGCCGCATCAAAAGACAATGGCTTGCGAGGTAGCCGAAGATCCAGCGACGGGCGCCCTATCAGTAGCGACCTCTGTCCTGATGACGGATCGTGGTAGTCAACGAAGTACTGAGGAATAAAGATCTCATCGAGCGCCTCATCTCCAACTGACGGCGCACGAACGGCCTGCTTCTTCACTTCATGCCAAGGCGCATAACGCCAACGCCGCGAGACATCGCTCGTTGGCTCGAGGCAGCCAAACCATCGCCTTCCGTCGACACCATATCTGCCCATCACAAAGCAACGGCCTGAACGTAACGGATAGAGCCACAACGAGGTGTTCATCGAACCTACCGAAGCTCCCCGCGGGGTCATGCTGTTTTCGGTAATTGGAGGTAAGTCCATGCCGCTCGCCGAAGTCTCCGTGCTGTTCCGCAACTGGTCTAACCGCTGGCCTTGCGGATCGAAAACTTGCACACCCGATAATGAACTGGCAACCCATACCAACTCGCCATCCCACGCGGCGATGTAGATCTGGTCCTGACCGTATGGGCTGGTCCCTGGCACGGGATTAAACTTCGTCTGAAAGAGCTCCGTCACGCCCCCGTTTGATGTGAGCAATGCAACTCGATTCCAAGACCAAACAAGATCCAGCGTTTCCGAGCAACGTCGCAGACCAATCCAATTGGCCTGAACTTCCGGGAGTGGTTCAAAGGTCAATCGCGGTGCGGGATCTGTTCCGCCAGTACTTGTCCGTGGCTTGAGACGAGTAGAACTGGCGACACTTCTGCTGACAGGTTGTTGCAACTTCGCTCTTGTGGGGTGAATCAATTCTTTAACGATCTTTGCAGCCACATCACGCTGCTCGGGATGCTTCTGCCCCCATTCGACCAGCTGCCGTTCAAGTGCTGTCACGAGCTCAACGTCCTCAGGTGTGATCGGCTCGGCAGTCGAATTTGAAACCTTCAGGCCTAGCAGGGCTGCTCGACCGTAGATCGAAACGACCGGTCGCGAATCGTCACTCCAGCGGCGCAAGAAAGCCACCAGCTTCGCTTCCGGAATGCGTCCCGATCGCACCAGCTTAGGCACTCCGCAGGTCGGGCAACCGAGCCACTGAAACATCAACCGCGACGAAAGCCGGTCTGGCAACAAAACTCGATCCATCACACGGACGAGACTGGCCAAGGTCTCAGCGTCTTCAAAACGCAAATAGTTGCCCGCGATAAAGCGACGAGGTTGCTCCAAAGCTGCGAAATGCATGGCCTTTGCGGCCCACAAATCGTAAATAGCATCATCTGTTCGATCCTTGATCTCCAGATGTGGCTCCGCGAACTGTGCCACTGCAGCGTGAAATCTGCATTCCCTCAGCCGACTGTCCAACTGTCCGAGACGCTCGAGCGTTCGCCAGCAGATACGATGCCAGTCTTCGAGTAGTCCGATCTCGAGCGGCTCCCGCTCCAGGTTATGCACTGGCCCATGACGCATCTGATCGAGCATCGCCACAGCCTCGCACGGATTGAGCACGTCCGCCGCGATGAGCCGATCGAAATGTGCGAACACAGCAAACCACAACGGCCTGAGAACAACATGCATTCGTTGCCGCACAACGGGATCACGCTCCATCGCCGTTGCCACACTTACTGCTGGTTTCGTCGTAAACAGAGCTGACGTCAGTTGCTCCAGCAGCTTCACATAGTCACGCAGCAACAAAACTCGTTGCGGCCAATCGGACTCGTCCAGCAGTAGAGCGGCTTCGCGTAGAGCAGCAGCTTGCGAATATGCGGTCACCTGAGAAAACGTTTCCGCGCGAGCAATCAGTCGCTCACGTTGCTCCTTCAACGACGCCCCAACCGACTTCTTGTTGCCAGCGACTTGCTTAGAAAGCAACTGGTTGGCCAAATCATCACTTAACCATTTGACGGCGTCCGAATTCGAATTTGCTTCATAACGGAAGTCAGCAACGAGATCTTTGCCACTCAACGCTTTCAAATGCAGGCGCACGGTCCGCTCATCAGGCTTTGCCCTTGAGCCGACTTCGAATTCCCCTTCCACAAACAACGGTACCCGCCGACCTTCGATTCCAGTTCCCGTCCTGGCAAGTTCTTCGCTGATCGCTCGCGCTTCTTCAATCTCCATAACCGCGATACCCGCGCGTTGATTGAGTGCTTCGCCCAACACCGCGGAAAAACCAAACTGCAAATGATCGAACTCATGCGTCAAGTTGTTCGACAGCAATGGTGAAACTGCGACGATTCTTTGAACTCCGTTCGCGAACTTGGTGCGCGTTTCATCGACGACACCCGCGATCTGAACCGCAAGCTTATCGACGGCAGACTTGTCGATTGCGATGTGCTCCAGCCTCAACCGAGACCCGTAGCGACAATCGCTGATCACCAGCTTGGCAAACTTCTGGTTGGCGTTTTCAACAACAGACAGCAGCACCAGCGCGTCGGCCTTTGCGAGTTGCCCGACCTGCAATCGCTGAGCCGCCGCATCAGCACTCAGCAACGTCGACAATTCGATTTCGCGCGCGATCACATCGAGCTGCTCGCGTTCGACTAACGCAAACGATCGCGCTGACAACTCAGCAGTAAGCACATCTGAGATGCCAATCTCTCGCATTTCCGCAGACGCAATAACCGCCCAGCGGCGAAATGCCATTTCTTCCGCCAATGCCGGATGAGCCCATCCAACCAGCAGGCAAACCAGCCAGACGATTCGTCGTCTCGCGCGATCAACGCTCGAAGGCATACTATACTCCGTGGCGGCTCAAGTCGGCTCTCACTCAAATAATGACGTTGCTCACATGATCTGGCATTTTGCCCTATCACTGATTTGTTTCTGCCAGAAGCCACACTTGAGGGCGCTGCTTCTTCAGAGCAGCGATGCCTGCCGCAGTAGTGGCGGTCTCCGTGAGACGCAGTTCATATACCTGAGGGATCTTGAGAAGATGTGGAATCGCAGCATCTGTGAAGCCGCGATCTACCAATGTCAAAGCACGAAGAGTTCGATGCCCGGCGAGGATCGCCAGCCCGTCATCACTCAGACTCGTTGATCCCGGTGCGGGCTCCAACCACAACTGACTGAGCTCTGGCAACTTGTTGACGGATTCCAAACCCGCATTCGTAATCTTTGTTCCTAGCACAACGAGCGACTGTAAAGCTTTGAGTTCAGCAACCACATGCAGTCCATCATCGGTCACAGGTGCGTTGCACAACACGAGTTCCTGAACTTCGAACAGGTCTCGCAAGTGCTTCATTCCTGCATCACCCCCGCGCCATGCCGAAGAGAGGTACACTGCAGTTCGCCAACGTTTTGTTTTTCTCAAGTTCAGCACATTGCTGTGCAACGGAACCGTGTCAGCTTCACCGCCAAGGTCGCGAATAGCCAGCACGGCCTGATGATGCCGCTCTCGCAGAGCGTCGGGCACGAATGGGTAAAGCCAATCTGCTTCCCGTGCCTCGTCACGCGGCTGATCAACGAGCACTCGATGCAGCACATCGCCATGATTCCAGGCAATCATCCCGTAGTGGGCCGAGACGCTGAAATACTCAAAGTCGAAACGCGGCCTCACAGGAGTAGGCGTCATCAATTGAACTTCACCAGTCTGGCGATTAACTCGACGCCATTCTTTGCCCGGCCAATAGAGCCACTCCCCGTGAGCGATCAATTCGCGGCGCAAGAAAGCCGGCAAACGTCGGACTGCTGAGGGCTCCACGGGTTTGGCGGGCCCTCTTACCACAGGGATCACAGGGTCAAATCGAAAACTGCCGTCCGCCTGCGGCACAGCGCGGCTGGACTGAGTGTAGGCCGGATCCACAACAGCCCCGACATCATCAATCATGGGCAGACTCCACCCGGTCATGCCTCGAGCGACAGCCTGCGGAAAGACCGTAACAGCACCGGTCTCGGTGTTAAAAGCCAACGGCCTTCTTGGCGCCTTGAAATCAATGCTCGGACGCCCGAACAGAAGCCACCGCTCTTGGGACTTCGAGTCGCGATAGTCCAGGAAGTTGCTCGGCTGGAAAATCTCATCGAGATCATCGTCCGCTGCGGAAAGTGGCCGGGCCGCTTGCTTCTTTGTTTCATGCCACGCTGCATATCGCCAAGTCTGATTGCCTGCATCTGTTCGTTCGAGACACCCGTACCAGCGTCGCCCGTCTCGACCGACCTGTCCCATGACAAAGCAGCGGCCTGGTTCAAGCGGATGAAGCCATAGCGGCGTCAAATCGCTCGCATGGAGTCCCGTTGGGACATTGCTATTCACTGTGATTGGAGGCAAAGCGACATCACTCGAAGAACTGCTGGCATCAGTTCGGAACTGCCGAATCTGACGCCCCTGGCGATCAAAGACTTGAACACCAGACTTGGAACTGGCAACCCAAACCAACTCTCCATCCCAACCCGCAACATAAATCTGATCACCGGGTTCTCTACCAAGCGTCGGAATCGGGCTGAAACTTGTCTTAAATATCTCGCGTACTTTCCCGGGCTCTTCCATGAGGCCCACTCGATTCCAGGACGACAGAAGATCGAGCTGGTCATTACAGCGGCGGATGGCCACCCAGTCCGCAACCACTCCCGATAGCGGTTCAAAGGTGAGGCGCGGCGTTGGATCAATTCCGCCAGTGCTGGTCCAAGGTTTCAGGCGCGCTGAACTCGCAAGTTGACCGCCTAACGCCGCCTGCAACCTGCTCTTCGCAGTTGCAACAATTTTAAGACAAGATGCTACATGAAGTTGTTGATCCGGATGCTCTCGCCCAAACCTTTCCAGCTGTTTCTCAACATTGCTCGCAGTTTCGATGTCCTTCGCGGAAATCGGAGTCGGGATCGAATTGGCGGCCTTCAAGCTGAGCAATGTCATTTGACCATAGATTGAGACTGTCAGACGAGGATCATCACTCCAGCGCTGCAACAGTTCGATCAGTTTGGATGAATCAACCCGGCCAGATCGAGCAAGCAGTTGGAACGGATGCTGAGGAAACACGAACGGAGTGACCACTAGTCGAGGTGAAAGTTGATTCGATAAAAGCACTCGCTCCTTGATTCGCTCCAGACTCGCGAGGGTGTTTCGGTCGTCATAGTACGATCGGGGACCTGACCGATAGCGCAGGGCAAACATCCCGATAACGCGTACCAGCGTGGGTTCCGCCCACTGATCGTAGATCTCGGGCGCAGAGTACTCACGAGCATCACCTGAGTAATGAACTGCAACCGCGACCGCAGGATGAACCCGACCGTTGCGGAGCTTGGCGTCGCACTGACCATACTGCTCCCAGACCGACCAGCAGTGCCTTTGCCAATGATCTGTCATACCGAGGTCTAACACATCCATTTGAATCAGGCCCGAACAACCGCTTTGCAAACGTTCAAAGAGTAGGAATGCCTCTCTTGGATTGAGCACACGCGCTGCAACCAAGTTCTCCAGGTGATGAAATGCCGGAAATAGCATCGCTCGACAATCAGCTCGCACCTGACGGCAAAACTCTGGCTCTAGCTGCAACCTGCTAACAAACGGCCGCGTTGAATCGTCCGATCTCCCATAGGTGTATTGGCGCAATTGGCTGGCATAGTCACCCACCAGCAGCACTCGCTGCGTCCAATCAGACTCATCGATGATCAGCGCTGCCTCGCGTAGCGCGACCGCCTGTGGAAACGCCGCCACCTTTGAAAAGACATCCGCGCGACTCACCAAATGCGCTCTCTGCTGCGCCGCAGTCAGTGTCGTCGATCGACCACCTGGGCTCCCCTTCTTTAACAGCGCAGTAGCGACAGAATCGTTCAGCCACTGCCCGACCTGTTGAATTGAAGCACCTTCGTACCGAAGTTCTTCGTAGCGTTGCTTCGAGTCAGTCGCACGCACGGCGGCGCGTACCAAAAAGTCACCGTCAGCTGCCGCCCTGCCCCGTATCTCAAACTCCCCTTCAACAAAGCACGGGACGCGGCGTGTCTCAAGCTGGTCGCTGGCAAGGACCAGTTCTTTGCCAATCGCACGAGCCTCTTCGATCTCCAGGACTGCAACACCGTGTTGCTGGGTGAGCGCGTCACTCAACAACGCCGCCAAACCGAACTGCAAATGATCAAACTCATGCGTCAGATTCTTCGACAGGAACGGCGATACAGCCACAATCCGATCGATACCCTTCGAAAAGCGGGCGCGGGTTTCTTCGACGATGCCAACAAGCTGAGTCGCAAGTTTGGCAGTATCAGTATCGGCCATCGCGAAGTATTCCTGTCTCAGTCGAGAACCATAACGGCAATCGCTGACAACTAACTTCACGAACTTCGTCTTGTCGTTTTCGATAACGGACAGCAGAACGAGCGCATCCGCTTTCGACAGTTGCCCCACCTTCAACCGCTGCCCCGCCGCGTCGGCTCCAAGCAACTTCGAAAGCTCAATCTCACGAGTGATTACATCGATCTGTTCGCGCTCAACGAGCTCAATCGATTTTGCTGACAGCTCGGCCGCTAACAAATCAGAGAGACCTGTCTCACGGAGCTCAGGCGAGGCAATGACAGCCCAACGCCGGAACGCAGGCTCGTCAGCGAGTGCAACGCAGCAGTAATTCGCCAGCAGGCACAGCAACCAAGTGAATCCGCGTTTCATGCTGATGCACCCTTCACCCATCTTCAGATCCACGGGAGATTGTCCAACGCCGTAGCCATCGCAACCGGCGACACCGGTCAGGTTCACTCGCAAATGCTATTTGGCTTTCTTCTTCCCTCGTTCTTTCTCCTCACTCGTTGCGATTTTCGGTAGCAAGCGTTCTGCGATTCGTGCAGCTGCATCCTGTAACGCTGATTTACCGGCGACTTGTTCTGTCAGATCGACAACCACGGTCGTCTGACGGTCCACGGCCAGGATCCTGCCGGTGCGACGATCGATCGCTTTCAATTCCAAGCGCGCCTTCACGGATGCGAGGTTTCCAATACGGCCTCCAAGCTCAGAAAAGCCTTCACCAATCAGCAGCACGTCGGCTTCGGACTTATCCCCTTCCGTACGATCCAGCACCCTGAAACCAGCTTCCTTCGCGAAGTATTCAATTTCCGTTTCAGCGGCTGGATCGATCGTTGTCTGCGACACATGCCGTTCCTTGACCATCACAACCACAGAAGGCAGTGACTTCTCTCCTAACGACTTCTTGAGTGCCGCAAGTCGATCTTCCTTGGTCGCTGGCTTCGCGATGAGCTGTTCGGACTTCTCTCTCACCACTGTTGTGATCTCAGCCGCGAGCTTCTCGACCAGTTTTCCCAGATCGTCATCGGTCTTGCCCTTCACCGACGCGCCCTGCACGCGAGTCGTCTCAGTGCCGACGATCTTCGCAACGAGGTACAGGTTGGATTCGACCTGCACCACAGAGCCGGTCACCAGCAACTTTGCCCCTGTCAGCTGCCCCACCTGGACGGCCTGATCGGGATTTGTTGCACCACTCAGGTTGAGTTCGTGCTCGGCTAAAACCTTCGATAACTCTTCGCGATCAACCAGATATAGATCTGGATTCGCGACGAGTTCAGCAAACAGCAAGTCCGTCACCTTGCTGCCTGTCATCTTCATGTCTTTCGCGCCACGATCCTGAAATGGCAAGATGGCCATTGGCGCGAGCGTCCGCGGCTTGTCTTTCTTGTCGTCGGCGATGCTTTGGGCCGTCAACATCCATCCGACCATCAGCAAGGCGCTCGCCAGCAACAAGCACCGTCGTTTTTCCACCTTTAGCAACTGCCACATCTCAATTCTCCTTCGACCTTGAAATCAGTAATTCTCTTGGGGCGCTCTTGAGCATCCCATGGATCTATTGCAAACCTCGTGCAGCCCGATCAACGAACGTCGCCGCGCATCTCAACGCGGGACGCTGTCCGCTAAACGTTCCAACAAGCGTGACAACAAGTAACGTGGAGTCGGACTCTCATCCCACACCTTATTCAGTCCGAAACCAACCCAGATCACTTGGGTGGAACGCTGCTCCGCTTGCGTAGAGCCTCGCACCATCAGTTCACACCATGGCCATGCAGACGACTCGTCGGAAACTTCTGCGACCACCGCGTCTCTCTTAGCCAAGATTCGAAGACCAGCAACTTGAGGAGATCGTCCCGGAGCCCACGCCATGAAATCCAATCGCTTGTCCAAATCTCGAACGACGTCGCTGCGTCTCAATTGAATACCAAGAATGGACGCGTCGTCCTGCGGCCAATTCAACTGGCCCGATGCACTGGCTAAGCAGAGCACGGGTACTCCTTTTCGAGCAACCGCCAACAGGCTATCCATTAAGTCCGCATGCTTCTCGAACTCGATCTGCTCGCCCACAATTAACAGTCCATTATCCAGATCCGTCAGCGCATTCAGGGACCGCACGCGAGCAAAGGGGACGGCAAGTGATTCCAGCTTCTCACACGTTTCGCCAGCTGGATCAAACACGCTCAACTTCAGGTTCTTCACCCATTCGCTGCGCCCGGCAAACGGATCACGCGGAAAAATCCAAATGGCTTTCGAGATCTCCGCTTGCCCTGCAACAAATCTCAGTTCAGCTTGAGTGACAGTGCCATCCTTTACGTCAGGCCAGCGCATCGAATGGCTGATCTCGGCTGGCTTGTCCCGCGTCGCAGCGACCTGCCGCTCACCACTCGCCACCCTTCGCTGCAAGATGGAGACTTGCCAATGTACATCCCCATTCCACTCAGAATCCGTCTGAATGCGAAATGTCCATTTTGACTCACTCTCTGCAAATACATTTGACCAAGCCTGCAGAACGTCGATGCGCACATCATCTGCCAGCACCGTCTGCGTCATGACAATTCCAGCCAACACGATCAAACCCACCAATTGCCAGCACGGACCAGCACCCATCGCGAACTGCTCTTTGTGATACAGACGCATAACCCAACTCCTTTGAGGCGAGTGCTCGCATGGCATCCCGATCACGTCGATCGTCGAACGCTGGAGACGGTCGACTCCAGCACCCGCACCTCGCGATCACCTTGCTGCTCAGCCCACAATTCAACCGCTTGCGTGCCGCGGGAAAAGAGCCGTCCGGTAGCCAAGTCAACGCTGACGGGACCACTCAACGACACGTCGCTTTCGACCATCACCGATCCATCGGGCAGCACATAAGCCCACAACGAAACGGAGTCTCGACCGGTCAAGCTTGCAGGGAGTTGCACCCACTCGTCAGATCGAGCCAGCACTGATGCATCCCACACCACGCGCCAACGCCCTTCACCTCGACGACGTTCGACCACCGTCAACCGCACTGCCACTCGTAGCAGATCATCATCGGCAGCTTCAGCGACTAGCTCGTCACTCGTCTCAAGATGCGATCGCCCATTAACTTCTCCATGCCATCTCCATTGCCCCTCAAACAATCGATCCAACTCCGTCGCCAGCAAATCAGTCGCCGGAGACGTCGCAACGACAACCTCCGGCAACGTGTGCTTTCCGCTGTTCGATTCGCGTCCCAGAAACACAACCACGCCCAGCACACAGGCCAAAGCAACCAGCCACACCCATGATCCACGTGGCCCCGGTCGAGTAGTCGGTCGCAAACCATCGCGATCTGCAGCCGACTGAACAGTCACATCGCGGACACGCTCGGCCGCCGCACTGTCAAGAATATGCTGCTTCAGAGCATCGATCGCCGAACTATCCGGTTCGGATTGATCGGCCCAGTTTCGCAGAGCCTCATCGAGTTGGTTCATACATCACCTCTGCTACTTGTCGTCGAGATATGACGCCAACCGCTCTTGAAGCTGCCGGCGTGCCTCGTGAATTCTCCAATACAGGGTGCCCACCGCGCACCCCTCGAGCTCTGCAGCCTCCTCGGCACTGAGCTGCTGCAAAGTCGTCAGCACAATCGCGGCTCTCAACTTGGGCGACAGCTTCCGCAACTCGCGTTCAACCTGTTCATGCAATTCGCGCCGCAACAACTCATCAGTCGGGAGCTGAGAGCAAACCGAATCGTCCTCGACCCTATTCAATGACTCAGTTTTCGACGCTGAATTGGCCAAAGCGGTTTGAATCACATTCCAGGTAATCCGATGCAACCAAGTCGAAAACTGCGACTCACAGCGAAAGCCCGGCAATGCTCGAACGACCCTCAAAAAGACATCCTGAGCCACATCGTCCGCTTGAGTCGCATCCAGCAACATCGAGAACGCCAGCGACCGAACACGCCTCAAGTGCCGACCAACAAGCTCACCTAGGGAAGCCGAGCATCCCGACTGCTGAAACTTCAGGACCAGGCTTTCGTCCGTCATCTCCGCCACTATCGGCGCTGCAGATTCGCACGAGACGACATCAGGCGAGTACATGTTCCATCCATCACTGAGGATGACGACAACCACGAACGTCACATGCTTAGACCGACCTCACGGAGTTTCCTTGGCTCAATCTTGAGAAATTCTCTCAGCCTGAATTCAGGCTCGCGGCCGGAGCCAACTGTCCATATTCAGCATGGCAGCAAAACGCAGCGGCACCAAGGCAGTCATCTCGGGAGAGAGAACGCCTGCAGCCCAGCTACCGGCGAATTTCGCCGGAGTTCAGGTGCGATTCTTCGAGCGATACCAGTTTGCGATAGCGTTCGACAATCTCCGGCTTGGCGACGAGAGGCAGGTTCCTCTCCAGCACAATCGACTCCAAGGCGCGGATCAAGCGGCGAAGCTTGACGTTGCGCACCTCACGCTGATCCGCCGCCTTGTCGACAGCCTCGATTTGCTGCCGCCGTTCGGCGAAAGCTTTCCAACTCGGCAATTGCTTCAGATCGGCCAGCAGTTGCTCCTGGTTCTCGGCCTTGAGCAGGGGTGAATCCACCCACTTACGCTCATCGCCAAGTTCCGGCCACTTTTGAGCGACTTCCTTCAAAAGATCTCGTCTACCAGACGATTGGCGTCCCCTGCCCCGTCCCGAGAAGCGACGGCGACTATCCTCGTACCCTTTCATGACCGTCGTTACATCATCCTGCAGCGATAGCTCAAGCGCCTTGGAGAGTTGCGTCACAACGTGGCTTGAAATCGGGCGGTCTTTGTCCAGAAATGTTTCGAGCTTCCCAGTCAGGGTGGCGAACTTGGAGGGTTCGTTACCGCGCTGTTCGGATGAGCCCATCGTTCCCGCTTTCTCTTCCGCAGAGCTTGAAGCATCGCTGGAGTTCTCGGCCGTCAAACGGCTGTAAGTCTGTAAGAAGACTTCCGATGTGCGGAGAGGGATATCGATCGTCTCGCCAGCGGTCACAGCATGCGCATATGCCTCCGCAAATGACACGACGCCGTTGTTGTCGATGTCGCAACCTTTGATCGCTACTCCGTTCCGACTATGTCCAGCTAACGCTCCCCAGAAATAGCTGCTGAATTCTTCGTCATGTTCAATGTCTGGCCGACAACCAGCCGCTGGTAAATCATGCTGCTGGGAAAAGAAACCCGCACGCAACTGCGAAGAAAGCCCCATTTTTTCATCCAAGCCCTCGAAGAGAGCATGCGCAAAACCTCCGCAGTAGCATTGCGCCATCACCATCACGACTGGCACATCGGCAGGCAGCTTATCAAGCCACCCCGTGAAATCGCGGGCGGTGATTTTACGGTTGTCCCAACAGTCAATGGTCGTGTTGAAGTGGTCATCTTTGGGACCTTCGCTGCCATGAGCCGTCACATAGACGATTAACCGGTCGCCGCCGCGAGCCGTCTTGGCCAACGCTTCCAGATTGTCGCGAATGAGCATGGGTTCGAGAGGTCCTGCAATCTGCGGCACGCGGTGATTGCGATAGGTGACCTGCACATCGCTGCGACGGCGATGTAATGCCGCCAGCAATTCAGTCGCTGGCGCAATCGACTTAGCAGGCTTGTCCGCCAGGACCTGCAAGTCAGAGTCTGGATCATCGCCGTCTGCGAAAAAGATATCGTGACGACGCGGCTCGCGATGTTTGTCCGCGAGCAGTTGCTGAAAGAATACGACATTCGATTCCAGCGAAGCCTGATTCCCCAACTTGCTATACCCACCGCCGATCGTCAGAAAATAATCCGTAGCAGACGCGGTCTGGGAAAGGCACAGTAAACAAACCAAAATCAGCGCCGCGGCAGACAGCCAGTGGCGCAGCCGAGAAGTAGCGATTGACATCGGCAATCAGACCTTCCTGGGATGCCTCACGATCCCGCGATTCATTCATCGGGAATGTCGCCGTCCATTCTGGCGACCTAGCGGCCCACAATAACGCAACTACCGCGTTCTATCAAAGTTTATCGAGGCAATCTCAATCGCTGCGTCCTATTTGCTCTCCTTGTTGTCAGGTGACGTTGAAACGCCATCCGCTTTAGCGGCGTCGGCCTTCTTCTTGGCCTCTTCGTTCATCTTCAAGAACGGATTCGGCTTCAGTTCCAGTTTCTTGACCGACTGCAGGTACTCGAGCACGCTGGCGGATTGATCGCCGCCGACTTGCGCGTGGAAGTGCAGCGAAAATCCATGCGGACCTTTCACGTCAATCAACTTGGGCTGGTGAGTGATGAGTGTGCGGATGACGTCCACCTGCCCGAGCATGGCCGAACAGAAGATATCCGGCCGCGCTCCATGTTCGAGCAACAGCTCAACAATATCGTGCCGAGCACAGTGAGCTGCCGCTCCCAACCCGCTTTCCCAATCGTTGGCTCCCCAGTTGATAATCGACAGCGCCAAACCCGGCTCTTTCTCCACCAGCTTTTTCACCATCTCGAGGTCGGTGTGCGCAAAGATGACAAAATCTTGAATCAACAGCCGATTGATCTGGGCATTCTTCCATTTCGGTTGAAATTTGGGTGCCGGATAATAGCGTTCAAACGGTGCTTCGCGTGGCCCAAGTGGCGATTCCAGAGCAGTATCAGTCTTCGAGGCCTCAGCCGCTGGCTTGTCTTGTGCCCGCAGCACGCTGGCAGAAGAAATAAACGCTCCAGCCGTCAAAGCGGCGAACGAGCGACGCGAGTATTTTTCTTTTGTCATGAAATCCCTAATCCTCAATAACAAGACACTGTGCGAAACAAGATGCTAAGGCCCCTTCGGCAGCTTCAGCGCCAACAGTCCTTCTTCCCAACTGGCGGAATACAGGATCTTGTTGACCGGATCAAAGACCATCGTGAAGGGAACAGCAGAAAACTTTTGATCGTTCAGCGGTTTCCAAGTGAGTCCATCAGATTCTGTTGAGACAAAGAAAGGTTGATTTTTGTTGCTGCAGGCCGTGTAGATTCGCTCGCCGTCACCAACAATCCCCATGTACCAACTGTAGGTCAGCCCCGTTTTTATCTGTTCCCAACTACTGCCGTTGTCAACACTGCGGGCCGGGTATTGATAGCCACCACTGTAAAGTGTGCCATTTTTTTCGCGATATAGTTGATTTCCACCATGCGTCATTGAATGCTTATAAACGTTGGTCCAAGACTTTCCGCCGTCGGTCGTCTTGAAGAAGCCACCCTCTTGCGCCGTGAACAGCCAAGTGTCTTTGTTGCCGACCTTCTTATGGGGGTCAAAGAGAAAGAAGATCGCCATGCCGTAGCCACCCTTGAGGGTCGGCGGAGCGTCGTGAGCAATCCACGTTTCGCCGCCGTCTTTGCTTTCCAGCACACCGCAATTCTTGCCTGCCCAGGGAGAATGAAAGCTCACCAGCACATGCTGGAAATCGGTGGGATCAACGGCAATCGAATACAGGTCGCGAGTGCCCACCGGTTCTTCGGTGGCCTTCTTGAAACCTTCCGGCATCACCCAAGTGTCGCCGCCATCCTTTGAAACCCAGAAGCCCAGCGTTTTACCTCGTACGCCATCAACGCAGTACAAGTGCTTCGATTCGCGCGGATTGATCGCCACATGCAACGGCTCATCGAGTTCTCCCAGCTTCTTCCAAGTTGCGCCCGAATCAGTCGTCTTGAACAAACCTCCCTTCGTCGGTTCGTAAGCGCAGATGCACAGATACAGAGTCCGCGGATTCTGCAAATCAATGCTCACTCCCTGGCAAAAGACGTGGTCCGGAAAACTCGTCGGCGCCGAAGGCGGCGTGATGTTTCTCCAGACACCAGGAGTGAACTCAGGCTCGGCGGCCGACAACTTGCCCATCAACGCCATGAACACCGTGATGATGAACAGATTCTTCATGGAGCAGCTTGTGAATTGAAAGGAAACGTGCTGATCGCGTCGGCCGTTACGCCACTGAGGACTCTCGCAAAGTCGGCTCCGGCTTATTCAAATGGCGTCGTGCTGACCTCGATCTTGCCGATCGCGAACGGCACGGACTGCTCGGGAGCAATCACAAAATCGTAGCCCCACATCTTGGAGAAGCAGGCGTTCTTGCAATGCCAAGTGTGAGTCTGCCATGTGGACTTTTTCGAAACTCCGAACCATTGGCCAACGTTCGCATAGGGCGAGCGGCCCTGACTGTCAGCGACTTCGTATCGGAGATTCATACCAACGTTGCCACCGGCGACGCGACGCACAGTCGCTCGTATGTAGTAGTCCTTAGTTGCGAAACTCGCAAAGGACGGATGCGTGTAGAACGAAATCGGATGGCCGATATCCCCTTCCACCAGCAAGCCCGATGAGCCATCGGCGAACTTGACTGTCGGGTAGCGAGAACGATTGCGAGAAAACACGCCGTGCGCTTGATCGGTGTCGTCAGCCTGAAAGGAGACCGCTTTCGCCGTTGAGTAATCCCCTCCCCAAGGAAATGGCTTGCTGGCATTCGCGCGAGCAGCCTGCACAAGATCCTCGGGCACGCCAGCGATGAACGTTGGAGCAAGACTCAAAGGAAGCTGTTGTTGTGCCGGCAGTTTTTGAGGTGTTGGATTCAGTGCATCCGTGACTTCAACGTCCTTGGCAAAGTCGAGTGATGCTCCGAGCGGTTCGAACTTCAAGCCCTCCGGCATCCAGGCGATGAGCACAGGTTCGGATCGGCCGGTGAAGACGAAGCCATAACCGCGCCGCAACTTCCCGAGCGCCAGCCAGCCTTCATATTTTGGCTGCTCGCCGAGCAGCTTCGTCATTGTTTTCAGCGTTTGATAAGCCGGACGAAGGCTGCCATTACGAGCGATCAACCCGAAACCCTGATCTTCACCGATGGGGTCTTGAGCTTCGAACCATTGCGTGCAGGCAAAGCCCTGAGCCAGTGACATCGTGTAAATCTTCGCCAGCGATTTGGCAGCATCGTTCTCGGTGATGGCGTGATCGGGGCTTGATGCCAGCCGGTGTCCGATTTCCGTCATCCAGAGTTCGGCGTCGGCGCGATCGGGAGCGGCCTCTCGGAGCATGCTTCGCAGCAGGTGCTTCATCCAGAGAAACGGAATCTCTCCATCGGTGTCGACGAGACCATCCGCAATCTCATACGGGTGAATGCACAAGTAATCGAAACGATTCGGCTTTTCCATTTGAGCCATCGCACGAATGGCTTGATGTAAATACGGAGCATCGAAGCTGGCTACCGTCAGACCAACGCGTGCTTGTGGATCAGCCTTCTTCGCAGCGTCGTACGTCGCGACTGCCAGGCGTGCGTAGTCAGTCGTCGTGTGCTTCCCGTCATTGAAGCCGCCGTTGCCCTCGTTCCAGACTTCCCAATAACGAATGTCGTTCTTGTAGCGTCCGACGACCGCAGAAACGTACTGCGACCAGTCGTCGAGTTGCTCCATCGGGAAAGCATGCACCGATTTCGCTCCCGCCGGGGAGCCCATCAGAATCCCGTTGATCTGCACTCGATGTTGCGCCGCGGACTTCATCAGCCGATCGCAGTCATCCCACTTCCACTGTCCCTTCTGAGGCTCAATGCCGCGCCATTCGGGAAACAATCGAATGGTCGAAACGCCTGCCTCAGTCATCTTGGGAAACCACTCCTCGTGGTTCCGAAACGAACTGGCCGACGAACTAATGCCCCACGGAGTTGTCGCTCGCGGTCCCGACTTCTGTCCGTTTACTTCTTGAGCAGCGAGCGGCAGTGCCAGCCTGATTACCACCAAACCAGCCAACACGTAACGCATCAGTTTCTTCATGAGTTCCTCAACGGCCGAATGTTGCCAATTCGATGTCAGCGATTGATTGGCGGTAATGCGATGCTGCGAAACTTGGGCTACTTGAAGTCAGAAGCTGATCGCGACAGCACGATACGGTCGAATGAAGCCCCGCCGCCGACCGAACCTAGCGACAGACTGCGGATTGAGAACGGCTTGCCATGCAGTTTGAACAAGTCGACTCGCACCGTCTGCCACGCCGTTGGTGTAGCGTCGGATTGTTTCACTTCGACGACGCCTTCAAAGCGAGTTGCCTCGCCAGCAACAAGTGCCACACCGCCGCCGTGGTGCGGACCGAGTCGCAGCGTCAGACCGCGCGTCTCCTTAGAAGCAGCCTTCCAAGAGAACTCCGCCCAGCGATACTGGCCGGGCTTTTCGGGATGCTCGACGATCTCGAAGTCCCAGTTTGGGAGCACGTGTCCGAAAGGAGGTCGCCAATTCGGCGTCGTACTACCGGCGCGTGTTAGACCCAGGCTCTTTCCGCCTGAGTGAGCATCGTCATAGCGGAAGACGAACGGGTAGTCGCCATAGGCCAGCAGGTGCTTCATGTCGTCTTCGCGTTCGTCGAATAGCACCGCAATCGGACGATTCGCAACCGCATCGGGGTGCGAAGGACCAAGCACCTCGCCGTGAAAGACCAACTCACCCCACCGCAAGTTGCCCACCGGCCAGGAGGCACCACCGGTCGAAACGAACCGGAACTTCGCGGCTTCAACGGGAACATCGAACCAGTGCGTGTGAGCGACGGTGGTCGACGCAGGATTGGCACGAGTCAGATCGGCCAGCAGGTACGGTCCGTCACGCCAAGCCGCCGCAGACGAATCCCACCATTGCAGCCGCATGTCGCGAGTCCATGATTCGGGATGAGCAGCATCTTCGACAATCGTCACGCCGCGCAAGCGAATCTGCGATCGGAATGTGTCCACCTCAACGACCAGCTTTGATCGCCAGCCGGAGTCGATGTAACTGATGTCGGTCCATTCCAGCCACGGAGCCTGCGGTGCTGCCGGATCGCCATCTCGCAAGAGGTCGATCTTGTGCTGCCACTGACGGGGATCACCATGCGTCGTTGGTTCGCAACGTGCTTCGATCAAAGCTTGCGTTGTAGTGAGCAAGTTTGGCGTCAGTGGAGCCGATTCAGGTGCCGCGTTGCCCCAACCATCGACTCGCGACGTCGGCGTTTCTTCAACCGCGAGCAAGTCCTGCGAACCAATGGCGGTATCTGCTTGCAACGTCGTGGACCAGAGAGGTTCGAAGTCAGGCTTCAGTCGTGCCAGTTGTCCGAGCCACGTCGCCACCAGCAAACCGCCATCGTCGAGCCAATTGACGACTGGCAGCGCGCCGAGATCGTGTTCCAGCAGGCGACGTCCGTCGCTGGTAAGCACCAGCAGAGTGCCCAACTCACTCCCGACAGCAACGTGTTTCCCGTCCGCGCTGAAACGCGGTGCACGCAACACATCGTCAGCTTCTACGCTCCAGAGCAAGCCGCCGGATGTGTCGAAGAATCGCAGTTCATGTTGCCAAGTGACGGCGGCGTATTGCCCATCCGCAGACAGCGTCAGGCCATCGGCGGGAGTCGCCAGCGACGCTGTCGGCTGTCCGTCGCGCAGAATGAAAATTCGTCCGCCGTTGGCGGTTGATCGGAGCGCGACAACGCGGCCGTCGGTACTTGCCACTGCTGCCGTCAAAACGCCGGTCTCGCCGAGCTTGTGCGACCACTGAGTCTTGCCAGTTTGAGCGTCTCGTGCTGTTGCAATGAAGCCATCGAATTCCAGCAGCGTATTACGATTGACCGTCAGCAGCTTGCGTCGCTGACGACTGTTGCGCCACCAATCGTCCGACCACAGCCGCTTCCCATCGGACGACCAGACCACAAGACCGAGATCACCAGCCGACGCAACCCAAGTTCCATCCGGGGAAACGGCGAAGTTGTTGATCGGCTCTTGCCACTGCCGTGCCACGGCCCAATTCGTACCACGCTTGGGCAGTCCATAGAGAGCGAACCGCCGCGATGCCTTTCCAGCGTCGTCGAGCAGATGCAGATGAAAACCTTCGGCTGAATTCAGGTCGTAGCCTTGGACAGCGAAACCTGTTGTTGTGCGAGTCGGCGCGTAGGCGAAGTGATGCCCGATCTTGTCCTGCCGACGCACGGAACCGTCTTTGAGGTCAACGAAGAACGCATTGCGATCCCAACCCGCTGCAGTAACAAGCGCGGATTGATTGTCGCGACTCACGACAACGTCCCGCAGCCGCGCGGCGAATGGTTCTGGTGAGGATCCTCGTTCAACATCAATCGCCGGTGGCCGACTGCCGCGAGGCACCGAGACGAAGATGCGGGCCGGAGCATGTCGCAAATCAACAGGCAGTTCGTCGTCAGTACTAATCTGCTTTCCCGAAAAGAGTTCGTAGACATCGCGCCCTCGTGCCGCTGGCCAACGCAACTTTGTAACAACCGGCATGCGACTGCCTGCCGCCAAGCTCACGCGCCAGAGGTGGGCCGGTTCAAGCGGCACAGCAGCATCGTTCACGGCCCATAACACGCGGACATCGCCGAGTTGCCGTTCGGTCAACAAGACTTCCGGATGTTCGCACTCCGCAACTGGCGGCACGGTCTTGTTCCAAACTTCAGCGAGCGTCGCTGCATGACCAAGGATGTACCCCCGGTACCGCCAGAAGGCACTGTCGTCATTGAGCACATGATGATCGCGTTCAACTCGCGTGAATTCGACGTCGATCGGACGCGGGGAAAAGTCTTTCACCAGGTCCGCGCGGCAGTTCTTGTCCGTAAAGATTGGCACGCCTGCAGTCGTCGCGCGTTCGAGCGCTCTGCGAAGACTGGGGTCAAACTCCACTGTCTGACTCACCAACAACACGGCTTTGAACTTGGTGAACGACTCAGGCTGGCAATCTTCGGCAAACACAAAGCTCGCGGGTCGATGTGAGCGAAGGCAAGCGTTGTACGCTTCGAACAGCCGCGTGAAATAGAACCCGCCAACTCCCCGCCAGTCGAGTTCCATCCGCATCATGCGCGTTGAAACGGGAATCACAACCGGGTCGCTCGCTTCCAATGAAGCAAGCCAGGAACCGTGCTTCGAAAGCCACTCATTCATCCGTCGATGCACCGATGTCGCACCAGGCCCAGCGCTGCGAGGGTCGGAGTCGGGTGAAGCGAAGCCTTTCGTAGAACCCGACTGACCAATGCCGTTCGCTCCGCGCATCACCATCTGCATGGACGCCGACAGGATCTGGCCGCCGGTGCCATCGTCGTTCCAGAGTTCAGGATGTGCCCACGCCCGTCGACCGGGCCGCTTGTAGAAGTCCACGTTGTGCGCCGAGATCATCGGCCATTGAATCTGCTCAGCCTGAAAGTGCAGATCGACTTCGCTGGCGTTCGCGAACGTCAGCGGTGGAATGATTCCTGGCTGGCGGTACGGGGCGGTCATCACACTGACCAGTGGACGACGCTGTTCCCCGCTCGCCTGCATCGCGTTGCGCAGATGCCGCTCGGCATCGACCGCCTGATTGATCCAGCGGTCGGAGACTTTCTCCAACACCGAATCCCAGCGCCCCGATTCTTGCGCGGCCTTGTAAGCCGCCTCGTAAGCAACCTTCTCTTCGGGTGATGTGGCGAGCCCAGCACCGCGAGCCGCGATCCACCAGTTGGCGGCCCAACTCCAACCGCGAAAGGCCGGGTAATCTGCCAGTCGACGAGTCACGTTCTGAACATCGCGAGCCAACTCATCAGGCGAACGCTTGTCGAAGCCGGTGCCTAGCGGCAGCCCGGCATCCATATAGAGCAGGATGGCTTGCTGCTCGATGCCCGCGGCTCCGTAAGCCGCGACTGTCTGATGAATGCGGTTCTCGAATTCGGCCTTCGCCGGCGCGACCGCGAGGGGATCATTTGTCAGGCGTGTGATCAGATCGGTATCGCGCAGCGTACTCGCGAGTTCACCCAACCCGCTGTTATGCCCCAACCGATCGACAACTAAGTTCTCCCCCACTCGCCGCGTCAACGCCACGTGCCGGGCGATTTGCTCCTGAGCATCGAAGAACGTCGTCGTGGGATAGGCGTGCGTATAGTCACCGTGACGGACGCGACGAAACGCTGTTGAAGAATGATCGCCCTTGCCGGCCCCCTCACCCAGTGACAAGTACTGGTCTGCGATCGTCCAGCCGGGGAGTGTTGCCGTCAGCCGGTATTCGCCCGCTGCTAACTGCCCGGCCAGTTTCGGATCGAGTTGCGATGAAGCTGCCTTGCCGGGCTCTTTTGGCAATTCAACTCGCTGTCGCGCATGCTCCCGACCAGCTTCGTCGAGCAACCGCACTTCAACCGCTGACGGGAGTGGCTGGTCCTTCGTGCGACACGAAACTGAAAATGGAATCGCTTCACCAGTTCTGAAGGAACGCCGATTCAGTGGCGTGAAGATTGATACCGAACCAATCGCGCTCTCGGGCCGAATTTCAATGACCGACTGAACTTGATACTCCGAGTTACTACCGTCGATGCCTGAACCGACTCGCAATTGAAACAGTCCCGATCTTTCCGCAGGCACAGCAATCTTTCCATCACTGATGAGCAATGGCGAGAACTTCACGGTACCCAGCGGTCGCAACCAAGCCTTCAGTTGAGGTTGAGTGCTACGACCAGCCGCGTCAAAGCGAATTGCGAACGGCATCGACTTGCCGGCGATCCATACCGATGAAGGGTACTCGACAGTCAAACGCTCGTGATCGATGCTCACGACTCGGCGGAACGTGCCGCTCGTACGATCGTAGACCTGAAAGATCTCGGTGTCCGACTTCTGGCGCACTATGAGGTCGTCGCCTAGCATACGCAGATGGCTGATCCGCCGCTGCGGGGTTGCCGCGCGTTGGCCCATGTCGAGCGTCACTTCGCCAGCCGGTTGGCCCTTCGCATCGAAGATTCTGACCTTCGCATCGACGCCGTCATTCAGATACAGCCGACCAGCCGCATCGACGTCAAAGCCGCCCGAGAATCCTCCCCACGGATCGCCGCTCACCTGAGCCCGCAACGACCAGCGGCGTACGCCGTCGAAGCCGCGGCAGAGCACTTCATTCCCGACGATGAAATAGAATTGCTCATCCTTTTCTGACACACGAAAGCCGTACCGCCACAGCCGCGCCGCGTTCTTCTCACCTTCGGCTTGCAGCGGGTAGCTGCGCAGGATTTCTCCGGAAGAGTTAATGCGCACGATACGATTGACGTGCTGATCGAGTGCAAAGAAATCGCCACTCGTCCCGGCTTCAATCGCTCCTGGCCCGTCCCAACCGACTGCATCATTGCCGGTGAAGCCACCGACTTTGCCCAGTTCACGAGCGTTGCGATCGTAAACACTCACCGACTTCGCGAAATGCGCGTTCGAGGTCGCCACGATTCCGTCGACGCCCACCGCGACGCCCGTGGTGGCATAGGTGGTCGCCATGCCGAACTTCTGCGAGCCGTCACTGCTGAGTCTCAGCACGTAGTCCGCGCCATCCTTGCCGCCGTAGACGTAAACCGATCCATCGCGCCCGACGGCTAATCCGTCCCCCGTTCCGCGAATCGCCGGATGCTCGAGCGAGATCACCTGCCGCAACTCATCGGCCTTCGCGAGCGCGAGCACCGAACAGATAATCGTCACGAATGCAGAGAGTCGCAGCATCATTCAAAGCCTCATTGGACGAGGATGCGGGCCAGTCACGCGGTGATTTCCGAGTGGCGGCCCGCAGCCGATGACTCAGTGTTGGCAGCGTTTACTTCGCGGCAGCCTTCGGAGGTTCGACGGCAACATCCGCCTCAGGCACCAGTTCGATCTTCACGTCCGCGCCTTTGAGATGCTTGTCAAAGAAGTTCTGCATCAAGTTGACGATCGGCAGTTTGCCAAATCCCCCGCCGCCGTGACCGGAACCCGGCAGCTTCTGCAGCCAGACCTCCACGCCTTTCTCTTTCAAGGCGGTAGCAAATTCTTCGCTCTGAGCCAGCGGAACCAGCGCGTCGTGCGTGCCATGTAGAATCAAAATCGGGGGATTGTCCTTGCTGACGTAATGCACCGGGCTGACCGCGTCCGTTTTCTCTTTGTTGCCTTCCAGGCTTACTCCGATGAGTTGCGAGTAAGGGTCACTCGGAGAATTGAACTTGAAGATGTTGCGGACATTTTTGTCCTCGTCGGCCTGCTTCATGACCGTGCCAAAATTGGCGGGGCCGAAGATGTCGCACACCGCTTGCACCCGGTCCGACTGCTCTTCGTTGCCGCCGATCGGCGCGAACGCCTTCTTTCCACCTGCGGTGCCAACCAGGGCTGACAAGTGGCCTCCGGCGGAACCGCCCACCACACCAACACGCTCAGGATCGATGCCATATTGCTTGCTGTTGGCTCGCAGCCAGCGAATCGCTGCCTGACAGTCTTGAATCTGAGCAGGGAATTTCGCCTTCTGACTGAAGCGATACTCAATGCTCGCGACGACATACCCCTTGGTGACCATGTGCATCACACCACACGGGAACTTGCTGCCGCCCATCC
The DNA here is from genome assembly GCA_964386705.1 of uncultured Planctomycetaceae bacterium. Taxonomy (GTDB): domain Bacteria; phylum Planctomycetota; class Planctomycetia; order Planctomycetales; family Planctomycetaceae; genus AM-0621. Next base: position 108 of record CAYLTY010000027.1, on the reverse strand, counting down.
AGCCACCACCGTGAATGTGAACAATCAGCGGCAGCGGACGGTCAGCCGGTTTCTCCGGGAGGTACAGATCGAGCTTCTGAGCGTCATCACCATTGGGAATGTAGGAAA
>CAYLTY010000026.1:0-55192 GCA_964386705.1 uncultured Planctomycetaceae bacterium | reverse complement strand
CAGACTGAGCAACTGGTGTTTGGTATGCATCAGGAAGGCGTGCGACTTTGGGATCTCTCAACGGTCAAGATCCGTTCGATTCCCACTAGCGTCGGCCATGAAGCTCGAACGGTGGCCGTGACAGCCGATGGAAACTGGGGGCTGGTCGTCGGACCATGGGGCGGCCTGATTCGAGTTCATGACCTGCACGGGAATCAGCAGTCACGTTCGATTAAGCAGCCACAAGAATATGCAGCGATGGGTGTCGCGATCTCACCCAATGGCCTGCAAGCGCTGACTTGGGGCGGAGATGAAGGTAGAGCGCGCGGATATATTAACCTGTGGAATATCGTGGCGGAGAAATCGGAATGACGTCTTCGCTGCCGAAATCCATGCTCGAGCAGATCTCGACATGCTGGCCGACGATCAACAACCCGGTTCAATTTGTAATGCGGTACGCGCGGGCCATTCACAAGTATGTGGCGGCGATTGTGCGCGATCCCCATGATGCCGAAGAGGTTACTCAGGATTTTTTGACGCGCGTGTTCGATAAAGGCTTCTGCCCTGAGAACGTGTCGCGAGGCCGGTTTCGTGACTACTTAAAATCTGCGGTTCGCTTCGTCGCGATTACGCATCTGCGGCGCAAGCGTCCGACAGGCGCCGATGAGCAGTTGCTGGCCGATCTGGTCGAGCCGGACAACGATCCCGACGCAGCCTGGACTGATGAATGGCGCGCGTGCCTGCTGGATCGCATCTGGCAGCGGCTGGAAATGCACCAGCAACAGACTCCGGATAATTATTACTACTCAGCCTTGCGCATTCTGACCGACGATCCGTCAGCGACTTCCGAAGAGCACGCGCAGCGACTCAGTGAGCAGATCGGCCGGACCTATCGAGCCGATGCATTCCGCCAGCAATCCACTCGCGCGCGGCGACACTTCGCGAAGCTGCTCATCGAAGAAGTACGGCGCACACTGCAGAGTCCTTCGGCTGAACTGGTCGAGGAAGAGCTGGTTGACCTCAAGCTGATGCCCTACGTCCGCGACTTCTTGAAGTGAATTGGATCAAGCTCCTTATTCTGCGTCGGCCTGAGGGGTTGGAGGCTGAGCCAACTCCCACAACGGCTCTTCGTCATCGTCAACGAAGGTGCGCAGCAACTCGTGCGGGACATACCCGGCTTTGTAGTTCATCGACTGGTTCTGCTGGATCCAGTAGCCAAGGTAGAGATGCGGGATGTCGTGCTGCCGGGCGTAGTTCAGCTCTGTGAGCACAGAGAATGTGCCAGGCCCGAGAGATCGCCAATCCGGATGATGAAAGAAGTAGGCACTCGATAAGCCCAGCGGCGTGACATCCACTAGTCCGACGCCGACCAGCCGGTCGTTGTCGACATACAAGAATTCGCGAGCGAACTCGTAATCGCCGCCGATGAAGCCACGAAAGTAATCCTCGGGGCTGGTTGTCTTATGAGGCCAACCGCGGCGAGTTGCCATGTCCGCATGATAGGCGTCATAGAGCCGAATATGGTCCCGCGTAATCGAGGGTTCCTGCACCATCACTTCAATGTGCGTGTTGCGTTTCAGGTTACGTCGCTGACTCTTCGAGGGCGTGAACTGATCAACGACAACCCGCAGCGGGCGGCACTTCGTGCACAGCGGGCAAGTCGGCCGAAAGACGTGCTGGCCGAACTTTCGCCAGCCGCGACGCAGCAGTTCACCGAAGTTGTCGGCGTCCAGATCCGCAATGATGCGATAGTCGAAGCACCACTTCTCTTCGTTCAGATAATTGCAGGTTTCCGGCGGGCTCTGAATGCGATAGAGATCGGTGACTTGCACTGCAGCCATGCTGAATTGACCTCATCAAACCGCTCTCAGAACCAATGCCAAGTTCGCGAAGACATCATAGCCGCAAACCGCTCCCGTCGAGCACTCCGAACACCCTGCGCACCTTCATCGCGATTCCCGTCTCCCCGAGCTTGCTGCAGACGGCGTCGGGTGAACCTTCCGAATTAGCGCAGACGATGGCTCAACTCCGCAGGTTCGCGCCGGCTGTTCGCGTGACGGATCCTTTGAAACTGCACGTTACGGTGAAGTTCCTGGGCGACACCGACCGGAACCAGGTTCCGCAAGTTCTGGAGATCATGTCCGAAGTTGCCGCAGCGGTGCCGGAGTCTGAGTGGACTGTGCAGGGCTTGGGTGTGTTTCCGGACTTGTCGCAGCCGCGAGTCGTCTGGGCGGGACTGCATCCGAGCGACACCGCACGGCAACTCGCTGGGGCGTTGGACGAGCGACTCGAAGAACTCGGCTTTCAGACGGAAGCTCGGTCGTTCAAGCCGCACGTGACACTGGGCTACATTAAAGACGCACTGCCGCGACAGTTCGCCGAGCTAGTGCAACGTCACCAGCAAACTGTCTTCGGCCGAGATCGCGTCACGCGCGTCGAATTCATGGAGTCAAAGTTGTTACCTTCCGGATCAGAGTATCGAGTCATCAATGCCGTGCCTCTAGCTCACTCCCCGCGATAACTTCGTTCCTTGATGCTGCCCCATGACTGAAGCCGTATCCACGCCGCGTCCCCTGCGAGTGCTCTTTGCCATCGGGTCACTCGCCGCTGGCGGCAGCGAACGGCAGTTGCTCAATATTTTGAAGCACATCGATCGGACGCGCATCGAACCGCACCTCTACCTTCTGGATCGGTTAGGCGAATTCCTGCAGGACGTGCCGCATGATGTCCGCGTCACAGCGTTCTCTGACGTTGCACAAGCATCCGGTTGGTACTTTCCGGGCCGCGTCCGTCGTCAACAGATCGAACATCTGGCGAAGACGCTGCGAGAGCATCGCATCGACGTGCTTTACGACCGCACGTTCCTGATGCCGCTCATTACCGGACCGGCATCAGCTCAAGCGAATGTTCCTCGGATTTCGACGATCGTCGCGGACCCGCGCGCCGACTTGCGAAACAATGTCCATCGCTTCCGCTGGTTGAAGCAGCGACTGCTGGCGCGAGCCTATCGAGAGGCCAGCTGCGTCGTCGCCGTCTCGCAGGAGTTGGCGCAGCTGTCCGCCGAATTATACGGCCTCGACGACAACAGAATCCGCACGATCTACAACGGGTTTGATTTCGAAACGATCGATCGTCTGGCCAGTGAACCCTGTCCGGAACTTGATCGCGCATGTTTCAACATTGTGTCGATCGGCCGATTGCAGGAGCAGAAGGCTGTCGATCAGTTGCTGCTCGCACTGAAGCAGCTTGAGGCGAAGCTGCTGCCGAAACCGCTACGAGTCTGGGTTATCGGCGAAGGCCCCGATGCTGCCCGGTTGAGCAGGATGACGCGGGAACTGGGCCTGACCAGCACTGTCAGCTTTGTCGGGTATCAAGCCAACCCGTACCGCTGGTTGCGAAACGCGCAACTCTTTGTGCTCACCAGTCGCTCGGAGGGTATGCCCAACGTACTGGTCGAAGCGATGGCCTGCGGCACGCCGGTGATTTCGACCAACTGCCAGTTTGGTCCGTCGGAAATTCTGAATGAGGCACAACTCGGGACCTTGATCCCTGTCGACGATCCCGATGCCCTGGCCGCCGCGATTGAAAAGAGCTGCGGTGAGAACAAGCCGCGGCGTACTCAAGCCGCCCGCGAATCGATTGAAGCACGGTTCAGCACGCAGGCCTGCGTGAGCCAGCTCACGGAAGTGATACTGCACGCCGCACTCATTTAACGGCGATGCACGACATATCCCGGCGTGTCTGCTCGCGTCGTAAAGAGTGTCTTGCCCGCGGTGATGTAGAGCGTGCGGAGGTCGTCGCCGCCGAAGGTGACATTAGTCAAGACGTCTTCGGGGATGGCGATGCGGTCCAGCAGCTTGCCCGTTGAAGTCACGATATAGATGCCCGGTTGCACGTCGGCGGTTTCGTGAGGTCCTCGCGGCCGCGTGATCCCTGCGGCAATATAGAGGTTGCCCGCGCTGTCGACGGCCATGCCGTCGCCACCACGTCCGGGTGCAAAGTCGTAGACAACCCGTTGATTGCTCAGCATCCCGTCAACACTCAGATCGAATGCCCAGATCTTGCGATTGCCTCCCACCACGGGGCAGCTATCGACCAGGTACAACGTCTGCTCATCAGGGCTGATGGCGATGCCATTCGGACGCTGAATCTCCGGTTGAGTGATCACTCTGGTGACCGTGCCGTCCAGGTTGATGCGGTAGACAGAATCATGATCCAGCTCCATCGTCGCGCGATCTCCGTAACACGGATCGGTGAAGAAGATCAGACCGTTGCTTAACGCAGCGATGTCGTTGGGAGCGTTGTAGCGTTTGCCTTCAAAACGCTCGGTAAGTACTTCAACCGCGCCCGTTCGCATGTCCGTGCGAGTGATCCGGCGATTGCCGTCGTTGGGACCGAACTCGTTGCCTTCGCAAGCCAGCAGCCGCCCTTGAACGTCGAACAGCAGACCATTCGTTCGGCCGCTTGGCTGCCGCCAGACTTCAGTCGTCTTGCTGCCCGGGTCAAAACGCATGATGCGGTTGTTGACGATGTCCGAGAAGAACACCGTGCCATCGGCAGCTGCGGCAGGGCCTTCAGTAAACGCGACGAAAGTGGCTGGTGCGACGGTGGGAGTTGTCATGTGGCCTGCTCAGCAAGGTGCGGGATTTGATGTGATGGCGGCTATTTCTTGGGGCGGAACGCGACGATGCGCTGCTCATTGGTAGTCAGGAACGGGCCTTCGATGAGATCCACGCAGTACGGAATCGCCGGGAAGACCGCATCCAGGCATTCGCGAATGGCTTTGGGTTGGCCGGGCAGATTGACGATCAATGAGTGGCCGCGGATGCCGGCCGTCTGCCGCGAGAGAATGGCCGTCGGCACTTTTTCGAGCGACACCTTCCGCATCAACTCGCCGAAGCCGGGCATCATCTTTTCGCTGACGGCTTCGGTGGCCTCGGGAGTGACATCGCGTAGCGCAGGTCCTGTACCGCCAGTGGTAATCACCAGACAGCAACGTTCGGTGTCGCAGAGCTCGATCAGCGTTTGCTGAATGCCCGACTGATCGTCAGGGATGACTCGCGCTACAGGTTCCCACGCGGAAGTAAGAACTTCCTTGAGATACTCATGAATCGCCGGTCCGCCGCGGTCTTCGTACTCGCCCCGGCTGGCTCGATCAGAAACGGTCACAATGCCAATACGCGCAGTTGCAGTCATAGGTGCTGCCAAGCTGGAAGGAGAACATGATCGACGCGACCTCGTGAAGGTCGAATCGATTTTGTAGTTCAGCAGCTTCCGGCATCACAGCTAGCGACGGGCTCTTCGCAAGTACGCACTGCGGTCAGAGAGGCCTCACGCGGCGCGGCGGTGTTCGGCTGCGTCGTAGGCGTAGTCCATCGCGTCCTGAATTTGTTGTGTGTAGGCCTCGATCTGCTGGCGGTCGAGATTGTCAGGCACATGAATCGGCGGATGCAGGATCAGCTTCACGTGACTGAATGGTTTCGGAACAACAAGGTCTGACCAGTCGCCCTTAATTTTCCAGCAGCGTTCGCAGTCGGTCGTCATCGGAACGATCGGACGACCTGACTTGGACGCGATGTAGATGATGCCGTCTTTCATCTGGCGGCGCGGGCCACGCGGGCCGTCTGGCGTGACGGTGATGTGGTGGGTTTCGGCCGCGGTCAGAGCCTCGCGCAGCGCCTTCACCGCTCCGCGCCGCGATGAACCGCGCACAGGCATGATCCGCAAATGACGCATGACCTCGGCCAGGTACGTGCCATCCTGATGCTGGCTGACGATCGCGGCCATGTGCTCGGACTGGCCGAGAAACAGGGGCATGAGAATAGAGTCATGCCAGGTGCAGTACAGGTAGCGGCCTTTGACGTTGACGTTGTAGGCGTCGAGATCCCAGTCGTTGTTCAGCACTACGAACTCTTTTTTGAGCGTGCGGAAAAGCAGCTTGAGCGACGTTACCAGCGTCCAGGCAAGGATTTGAGTTAAAAGTCGACTGCGGATTTTCATTAGAGGCCTCGTCCCTGAGCGCCGGAGAGCTAACTTCTTGTTGTCGCCGATCATTTTGGCAGTTTCGGCGGATAATGGTGCTCGCCGCAAACGCCATCAAGATGAGTTCAGCCCGTTCGGAAGCCGTCCGCTCTGCGGCTATGATCTGTCACAAGAGTAGTCTGGCGACATCGCGTTGCATGGGCTGCCGAGCTGAGGTTCTTTTGCGGGCACTAGCCATGAATCGACTCGTTTCTCTGCTGCTGGGCTCCCTGCTGGCCGTCTCGTTGGTTGCGGCGGACGCTCCCAAGACTACGGACGACAAGAAAACACCTGATGCCACCGAACCCAAACGCGAGCTCTACGAGGGCAAAGTGGTGCTGGCTCAGGAAGCGTTGAAACGCCGCGGCATCAAGGTTGCCGACGAGATGAAGCATCAAGCCGTGCTGGAAACCGAAAGCGGTGAGCTCATCCCGATCGCAGCCGATTGGCGCGGCCGAGCGCTGTATCAGGACAAGCGGCTACGCGACCGCAAAGTGCAACTCATCGGGTACCGCCGTCCCGGACTGCCGTACCTGCAGGTGCTGATCATCTACACCTTCGATGAGAAGCAGCAGCGGCAGGAAACCGACTACTGGTGCGATGTCTGCTCGATCCCCATGTACGAGATCAAGGAGTGCGAATGCTGCCAGGGCGAAATCCGCTTGCGGTTTCGCAACAACAAACTGCCCGATTACCTCGACCTGGGTAAGAAGTAGTCGTTGCAGGCTTACTCCGGTTTGAACTTCAGAGCGATCTGCCGGATATCGACGACTGCGGCTTTCGCTTTCGTCTTGGGTTTCACGTGCAGTTCGTAACGTCCCGGCTTGTCGATCTTGATGGTGCCGATCTCGCGCGGCTTGAAGTTCTGGAAGTGGCCGGTGTCTTCCACCGTCATTTCGAGGACCTGATCTCCGACTGAGAACGCGACCACGCTGCCACCCTGACCGGTGCCACAGCCTTGATGGGGTTCCACGACAAACGTGCCAGGCCGAGTGACTGTGAATTCGAACTTGGCCCAGTCTTCCGCTCGCACCCAATAGCCGAGTGTGTTCTTGTGCGGCAGCGGCTCGTACCGCAACATAATGCCGAAGACCTCGGCGGTGCTGGCGGCCAGCGTGATGTTGCCCTGCTTGTCTTGTGGATTCGGAGTGTAATTCGGGTTGGGCGTCATTGGCTGGGCGCCGACTTCCTTGCGCCACGCATCGAGCTTCGCGGCCAATCGTTCCGCGACATCCTTCTTGGCTTCAATGAGGTTCTGTCCCTCGCCCTGCTTCACATCGAACAGTTCGCGGCGGCCGTTCTCGTAGAATTCGATCAGCTTGTACTGGCCTTCGCGGATGACTCCGCCGGGCTTGCCGCCCTGATTCGCATAGTGCGGGTAGTGCCAATACAGCTCATTGCGAACCGGCTCCTGAGAGCCCTTCAACACTGACGCGAAACTCTTGCCGTCGATGCCTTCGGGAGCTTTCGCACCGCAGGCGTCCAGAACGGTCGCGAAGATATCGTGACTGGCGACCATGACGTTCGAGACAGTGCCGGCCTTGGCCACTCCCGGCCACTTCACAATCAGCGGGACTCGCAGGCCACCTTCGTACAACCAGCCTTTGCCCTCGCGATGCGGACCATTGATGGTCGCAGGAGTATTCGGGCCTTCGAGCGTCGCAAGGCCGCCGTTGTCCGACGTAAAGATCACCAGCGTGCGATCGGAGATCTTGAGGTCTTTGAGTTTCTTGACGACTCGACCAACGGCATCATCAAGGCTTTCCAGCATCGCGGCGTAGATGGGATTCGACTGCTGCCCGTAGGTCAGCTTGCCGGGGTACTTCGCAATGAGTTCTTCCTTCGCTCGCATCGGCGTGTGTACCGCGTTGTGAGGCAGGTAGAGGAAGAACGGTTCGTCCTTGTGCTTCTCCAGAAATTTTTCGGCTTCGGCGGCGTAGCGGTCGGTAAGGTACTCGCCTTCAGGAGCTTCTTCGAGACCCGGGATCACGGTCTCTTTGTCGGCTCGTACCTTGCCTTTGTACGGAGCGAAGTAGCTTTGTGGCGTGCCGGTGTGATCGCCGCCGATGTTGGAATCAAAACCCTGCTCACGCGGTCCGAAGCCTGCGCCGCCAAGGTGCCACTTGCCGATGTGCCCGGTGACGTAACCGGCGGCCTTGAGAGCTTCCGCCAGAGTCGTTTCTTCGAGCGGCAGTTCCTGACGAATCTGAGGTCGCAGCAACTTCTGGTCGGGCCGATCGCCGCGACCGGGCAACCAATCCGTCAGATGCAGCCGCGCCGGATACTTGCCGGTCATCAGTGCTGCTCGAGTTGGCGAACAGACCGGGCAAGACGCATAGCCTTCCGTGAAACGCACGCCGTCTGCGGCCAGCTTGTCCAACTGCGGAGTACGATGGAACTTGCTCCCGTAACAACCCAGATCGGCCCAGCCCAGGTCGTCCGCCAGAATCAGGACGACATTCAACTTTTCAGCGGCTGAACTGATTCCGCAGAGAATCAACCAGACGGCCAGCAACTGCATCCAGCGACGCGTGATCGAAACCATGAAGACCTCGGCGCAGAGGGTTTGTGGGTGTTCAGGACCGACCTTCAGCCTGTCCGATGGCGGTAGTCATATCAGGCAGCAGGCTAATTCACCTCTCCCGTGTCTTATCTGTCAACTTGGTGGATCGAACTCGGTAGCCACCTGTGGAGCTGGAAGTTGGCCAAGGGAAGGCTTTCGAAGTTCAACAACCTGCGGCGAATTGTTAAGAGTCGGACGAATTCTTCCGGTGGAATTCGGGTGAGTTCTGCGGTTTAAGACTCTGGCCAAACCAGATTCGGGTGAATCGTCGTGCGCGGAGCCTTAATCTGCGGGGCCGCGAGGTCTATTCTGTGGGTCGCCTGGTTGATCGAATTTTCCGTAACGCTTGTTTTCCGCGACTTTTGGTGAGTTCTTCATGCCAGATACTGCTGCCGAACCGTGGTACAAGGATGGGCTGCGCTTTGAGTGCACTCAGTGTGGCAACTGTTGCTCGGGAGCGCCCGGCTATGTCTGGGTGGATGAAGAGCAGATTCAAGCCATCGCGGAATACCTGCAGATTCCACTGGGCGAAATGCGCGTGATGCACACTCGTCGCGCGCTGGGTCGGATCTCACTCCGCGAGTTCGCGAATGGAGACTGCGTGTTCCTCGATCCCCAGAAACGCAACTGCTCGATTTACCCGGTTCGCCCTAAGCAATGCCGCACGTGGCCGTTCTGGAACTCGAATCTGGAGAATGAAGCTGCCTGGAAGTCGTTGCAGCCGGGATGCCCCGGCTGCGGACGCGGCCAACTGGTGCAGCTCGAAGAAATCCAGCGTCGCGCGGCCGTCTTTGATGTGTGATTCGTTCGCACCGAATCACACCGTTGAATCGTCGACTTGATCGCTCACAGCACGCAGCAAGGTCCGGACAACGCACTGATGATAACACCTGCCGTTAATTCTCAACCGCTCAATGAAACCCCGCCAGACGCCAGTCTGTTGTCGCCCTCTCTGCAGCTTGCCCGGGGCTCGGGGCACGAAGCGTTCGAGGTCAAGTTCCTGGTTCCGGAAGCGGTCGCAGTGTCGATCGAAGCCTGGGGGCAGCGGCATCTGGATGTCGATCCTTACGCTGATCCCGAGCGTGCCAACTCGTACCAGACGACGACCGTGTATCTGGACACAGAGCAGTTCGACATCATGCATCAAGCGCCGGGCTTCCGCGGTCGCAAGCTGCGAGTTCGCCGTTACGGCTCAGAAGAGACGATTTCGGTCGAACGCAAAGTGCGGCACAAGGATCGAGTCCGCAAGCGCCGCACGCGAGTCCCTGTTACTGATCTCGGACGACTGGGGAATGACGAAATTGCTCCGGACTGGCCTGGTGAGTGGTTTCATACGCGCGTGTTGCGGAAAAAATTTCGTCCGGTGTGTTGCATCACCTACGACCGCACGGCCTTTATCAAACCGACCGATGAAGGCACGCTGCGGCTGACGCTGGATCGCAACATTCGCGGAGCGGCAATCAGTCACTGGGTGCCATCTCCGGTGGTGGACGGGGCTCAGATTCTCGCGGGACAGGTCATCTGCGAACTCAAGTTTCGTGACGCGATGCCTAGTCTCTTCAAGCAACTGATCGCAGAGATGCAACTTACGCCGGGCTCCGTCTCCAAGTATCGTGGCATGATGAAGGCGTTGGGATTTTTGGTTCCGTCGCACTAATACCACGACCTCATCATCGTCGATTGCCTGGCGACGATGGTCTGAGCGCGATCGCTTCTGCTGCTTATGTAGACTCACCGTCTGAGGAAACTCGTTTATGCCCGAATGGATGCAAGACGTAGCCGCTTCCGGTTCCGAGCTTTCCATGAACGTCATCACCGTTCGACTGGTGATTGCGGCGATCATGGGGGCGGTGGTGCTGGCGGTCTACTACTGCTCGCAACGACGTTCTGCCGGCGAGGTCTTCCCATTTCTGATGACGATGGTGCTGCTGACCGTGCTGGTGTGCATGACGACACTGGTCATTGGCAACAGCGTGGCTCGTGCGTTTGGTCTGGTGGGAGCGTTGTCTATCGTCCGGTTTCGCACGGTGGTGGACGATACTCGTGACACGGCCTTCGTCATCTTTGCGGTTGTTGTGGGAATGGCAGTGGGAGCCGGCTATCTGTCCGTGGTCGGGGTCGGTGTTCCCGTCGTCGCAGTGATCGCATTGGCCATGCACGCTGTCGGTAAACGTTGGCATACCGACATTCGCGAAACGCTGGTCGAAGTGCGGATTGGCATCGGTCACGATCCCGAAGCTCTGCTGTCAGACATCTTCGCGCGACATGCCAAAAGCCGAAGGCTGAGGTCGATTGTCACCGCCCGGCAAGGTGCGGCGATGGACCTGCAGTATTGCGTGGAACTGGTCGACTCCGATGCGATCTTGTCGTTCATCCGTGAACTGTCACAGATCGAAGGCGTACAGAACGTCGAGCTGAAGACGAACTGAGCCAGGGTCAGTCCCGAAGCTTTGTTTCCGCAGATGCACCAAAGAAGCACGCCCGAAGGGATTCGAACCCCTGACCGACGGATTAGAAAGCGGTTGACCGACCGACCTTCCCGGTGCCGAGTCATGCCGGTTTGACAGGTCGCCGAGTACTCCGCCGCCACTTCTGGCGGCACCAGCTGGCGACGCCCAAAACGGCGGCGGCGTTATCTGAATTTGTCTGCGCCGGTTGTCTGAGTTTGTCTGAACCCAGCGCAGACAACGCCCCGGATCCAGTGCCGCCAGAACAGGCGGCGAGGACCTCGACGCCACATGCGGCGGCGGTCGACACGGTGGCCGCGAGCGTGCCATGGGTGGGGTCCGGGGCATACCCCCCCCTATGCGAAAAAACTTTCCGGTGTGCGCGGAACACGACAACGCGGTCTAGAAACGCCGGAAAACGGAGGGAGGCACCCCCCCCTAGGTGCGGAGGCCGCTGACGTTGCAGCTCGCCCAGATGACGTGCCACTTGGCACCGATCAGGCGGGCGAGGCAAAGCGTTCCGGCGGCGAGGCTTAGCGACTCATCGAACGTGCACACCTTCAGCGTGCGGTCCGATTCGCTGAGCTTCGTCTGATCGTCATTCAGCTCCAGCACAGTGGCATCGGCTGAGCTAAGCGTTATCTCGCCGCTTGCTGCCGTAGCTCGAGACAATCCCTCATCCAGCAACACCCACACGGCGGGTGAGCCCAGCACGTGCCATTCATGGCCAATGCGGCCCACCACGATGACACGATGGTCAGCACGCCCGACAACGGTGTTGACTGCATCGCTCTTCTCCCAGCCCCACGCCTCCGGCAGGATCACGGAACCGCCGGGTGACGTCACGGTCAGGTCAGGGCTCAGTGTCAGCAGCAGCGAGCTGCCAGACGTCGTCACGGCGGTGACTGCATGCTCGCCGTCATCACTGCCACAGCCGGTCAGACAGACGATGCTGCCCACGATGACGCGGCCAGCCGCTGCTGTGATCGTCACGGTTGAACCACTCACTGCGGTGATGGCTTGTTGAGCCGACAGTCTCACATCCGGGTCATCATCCGACGTGCCAGCGTTCAACACGGTGGCCTGCACGATGCCGCTCTGATAACTGGCCGTGCCATCGTGACCGACAATCCAGTCAGTCTCAGTGTGCACCAGTCGCAACGGTGGAGCGGCCTGCACAGCAGGCGGGGCTTCAATCGGGAACTCACGTTGGCCACGGTCGTACGCGGCCAGCATCGCCCGCAACATCTCGGCTTGACTGTTACTCAGCTTCAGGAACATCACCCACCTCAAACGACACTTGATGGCAACGGCACGCTGGTCATGTCCGTTTGCTGAAACCGATTAAACTCCAGATAGACGGGTGCCGTGTCGGGGTTGGCGTCGAGTACAGCCGGTGGAATTGGCCTGCCGGTGCTGTCTAGTGGCACGGGTTGAGTGATGTGCTGCCCTTCGACCGTAATCGGTCTCGGCTTGCCGTTGACCTTCTCTTCGACACCAGCGCTCAGGATCGTGAGCACATGCTTTCGAGGGTCACACACAACCTCATACGTGCAGCGGTAGAACGTGACGCCCAGGTCGCTGCGTTTGCTGTGATATCGGGGCACTCCCAGCCTGACTGTCTTGGCTGGCCACGTCTCACCCCAAATGGTGACGTCGCCGTCATTGACCTTCCCCGCCTTATCCTCAAACGGCACCAGACTGTCGACGTTCACCGTCACGCGATAGACCCTCAGGATGATCTTCGTCGTCTGCCCGCCGATAATAGTGCCCGCCGTATTCCTGAGGATCGCATTCGTGATGGCGTCCCTCAATAACGGCACGTCCACTTCCTGAGCTTCCCGCGTCACCTCCATATCCCGTGACAGCGGGTCGATCTCTTTGGCTTCGAGCTTCGCCACGTCGAAATTGCGTGAGTACGTCAGCACGATCTCGCACAAGATCGGGCGGGCTTCGGACTGATTGCGGAACTCGCGATTCGACACTCGGAAGTTCGGCCAGTCAGCATGCGGCGACCCGTACCCAGGCACCAGCGGCGACGCACCAAAGTCCGCCATGTCATCAGCGACGTCGTTAGACTTGCCAATCCACACTTCGGTGAAGTCGGTTGCGTCGGGAGTCTCTTTGGCTCCCTGCTTGTCGCGCAGATACGCGGCGGTGATGGCCATCGTGGATGCCTTAGGTCAGGTCCGAGCGTTTGACGCTCAGCGTTTGAATGAGCGTCTTTCGTCGAGGACTCACCAGCACTCGCACGGATCCGCCGCCGCCGGAAGTGGCGGCTGCGGCCGCCTGAGTCTTATGCCGGATCTTGTAGTGATCACCGTCAACGATCTCCGTCAGCGTGTAGACGCCATCCGGATCGACACTGGCCACATCATTGGCACCCTGCACCACGATGGAATCACGCCCGGCACGCAGGCCATGAGCCACATGAGTCACCGTGATGTCTTTGGAAGCGTTGGCTACCGCGAACGGGTCGGTGCCCAGCGTCAGTTCCTCAGCCGGATACCAGCACAGTTCCAGCGTGACGTTGTGATCCTCAGAATTTAGAGCCCGGTTGATGACTCGCGACTCATAAGACTGCACGTCCCAGGTGAGCAATGACCGACCGCCCACAGATCGCAAGGTGACATACTGCGACGCAATGCCCTCTTCGGTCGGTCTCACCACCGTGACCGCGTTGCCCGTTCCCGTTGTGACCGTGATCAGCAGCGACCGAATGAGTTCCACCGGAATCGGCACGTTCGCTTCATCGACCAGATCGAACGTGATGCGAGCCGTGTCCTGCTCATTGATGCCCAGCTTGCCGTTGCCCGCCGCGACATTGTTGACCTTCGTCACGCTGACATTCACCGTCAGCATGTCATCGCCGCGCACGTATTGAGCGGACGCGGTCGACAGGCTGGCTTCGCCACGTGGTGGAGTCCCCGCAGCCGCAACCACGGCAGCCGTGGACAGGCTCGCTTCCGCGATGGCCGGATCAGTCACCGGATGCACGGTCTCCGCCGCTGCTGTCGACAGGCTCGCTTCACTATAAGCCGGGATGGTCACATACCCGCCCGCGTCCGCCGTCATCAGACCGGCTTCGCCACGTGGTGGAGTGCCCGCAGCTCCGCCGACTTCAGCCGTGGACAAGCTGGCTTCAGCAACGGCGGGTTCCGCTCCGTATGTCTCTTCCGCTTCCGCCGTGGACAAGCTGGCTTCAGCGATGCCAGGCGCGAACACGTACCCACCGACTGCAGCCGTCGACAGGCTCGCTTCCGAGTACGCTGGCACCGTCGCCGCTCCGGGCACCTCTGCCGTGGATGCCGATGACTCCGGAACCGCCGCGACGAACGCCGCTGTCACTGCTGCCGTTGACAAGCTGGCTTCACTGATGCCAGGGACGAACGCATACCCACCCACCGCCGCCGTCGACAGACTGGCTTCAGCCGCTGGGGCCGCGATCGCGTACCCACCCACTTCCGCCGTGGACTGACTGGCTTCAGCGTCTGCCTGCTGACCGAAGGGATAGAACCGACCCGCCGTCATATTGAACAGCACGTCCGATTCGTAGCCGGTCAGGATGCGGTTGTAGATCAAGATGCCATCGGCAGTGACGGTTTCACCAGCACTGTCGGCCACGCCGATGAGGACGCGCTTCAGCGACTGCGGGAAAGCGATCGTGTCATCGATCGCATAAGTCGACGTGGCCGGAGTGTCGTTGTCGACCTGCAGCGATTGATTGCCGTCTTCGAATCTCGCGACGAAGAAATGCCACACCGTAGGATCGGCGATCGCGGAGAGCGACAACGTCCGCAGAGTGTTGCCGCTATCGTAAAACTGCAGATTCGGTATGTGAGTCCCGCCAGTGCTCGTGAGGAACACTGACGGATCAGGATTCGCGGACGTGTGACCAGTGGCCGCTTCTTTCAGGCACACCAACACCCGGTTGTATCCTGCCCCGGTGTTGTTATCGCACTTGAACCAGCCACACAGCGTGATGCCGTTGCCGGGATCAACGTCGGTGGCCCCATCGCCCTGCAGGTACTTCCCGGCACAGGTAACTCCATAGTCATCCTTGCCCGTGACCTGCGTCACGCTGCCGGTTGAGCCCGTGACACTCAGGTTGATGAATGAGAAATCATCATGCCCCAGGTCGCTCGCGTTCTCAAACTGGTACGAACACACCAGCCCCGTCAACAACGAGAATGCCACGCTCTCGTTCGGGTCGAGATCCTGCAGCAGATGCAGAATTGGTAATAACCGCCGGAACAGCATGCTTGCCCCTCACGTCCTTGTAGGATGGACGCCCTCGTCCGTCCCGTTCCCGTCCGGTCAATTGTCTAGGTTGAATCGCGACCAATGACGCGCGTCAGCAGGCGAGTCACGCTGCTGATCACAAACGAGAACTCAGCAATGCCCGCTTCACCCAGAGACAGCCGATTGGTGGTCGTCCGGTCCAGCTTCCAGTGGTACGTGGAACCCACCTGAGTCATCGTTGCTGCCGCGAACAGCTCGGTGCCGTCACTGCGTTTCACGACCCGCAACGTCGGTGACGCATCAAGGCCCGAAGTCATGCGGGCGCCGTTTTTGTAAAGCGAGACAAGGTACTCATCGACTGATCCCGCCTGGTCGCGGGTGAATTCGATTTCGCAGTGATAAATGTCAGCCAGCGCCGTCAGTCCTAGGTCCGTGCCGTTGGCGATGTCCGGCACCAGCATCGCAGACGCGTTGCCGTAGGTCTCAACGATGAAAGCGTTGTCATCCACCGCCTTGGTCGCACTGTCCACAATCGTGACGGTGACCTGCTTACAACTCAGCTCGGTGGCATTGAGAATGAATTCCCAGGCACCGTTGGTGTAACTCGGCAGGTTCGCGATATTGGCCGTGGCACCGCCGTCCTTACTGACCTTCACGTCGCCAGTTGCCGGTGTCCAATCGGAGTTCGTCGCGAAGTCCGTGCTGCCCGCTTTCGTCATGGGAATGCGGATCAACGTGGCACCGCTGAGCGTCACATTGTACTTGCGTCGAAAGACCATGTTTCATCCTTGAATGTTGCTGATCACTCCGTGATCAGAACGCTTACCTGCGACCAAGGCCGCGACAGATGCCGCGACCAATACCACTCTGCCGCCTCACAGCGACACTCGGCCCGCCACCGCCGCCGGTGGTGATGTCCAGAGTCGCTGTCGCCAGTGGAGACGTGCCCACGCCTCCGCCCGCGTAACTCGGCTGGAAGAGGATGAACAGAATCTTCGCACCATCCACCGAGCCGACCATCCCGATGAGTTCGTTCACAATGGCCGTCACGTCGAAGTCCTGCGACGTGTGACCATTACAATCTTCCTCCGCATAGGCGGCTGTCTTGTAGTCCTGATACATCGACCCGAAGGCCGTAGACCAGTCGCTCGGTGCGGAGTTGTCAGCCAGCGTGACGCCATGAGCACGCACCACGGCGGTAGTGCCAGGGTCGCTGAACCCGGTCAGATGCAGCGTGGCAGCCGTCACCGGGCTGCCCGTGAGAATGGCGGACAGCCCGCTGAATTCGATGAACGCCAGAGCGTCAGTTGGGTTGTACTCAATGGCCACGCCGGACTGAGGCGGGGCTGAGAACATGCCAGCCCCGCCGTACGAGTAGGCCGATGGTGAGTAGGCCATCTCTCACCACCTTTCTACGGAGTCAGCTTCAGGAACCCGCTGGATGGCAGGTAACAAGGCAGCGTGACACCGTTCAGAGTCACGTCGGTGTCCAGCCGCTGCAGACTGAGTGGCACATCGTTCGCCGCTGTCCCGTCCACGTACAGGCAGTGCAGCAGGTACCGCACATCTCGCGACGCGTTGCCCGCATTCGTGAAACTAGGGTTGGCCGCTGCCGCCTGCACGATGCCGCTGGAGTTCGTCACGGCCACGCTGGTCAGGTAGTGCAATCCGGCGGCGGCGTACGTCGTATCGTTGCACTCATCCAGCGTCGTGAACCCGCTGACCGTGGTGGGGTTGTCGGTGAAGGCCGTGGTGTTGGTCATCAACAGCCGAGTGTAGACCTTGTTACTGGTCTCCATGTTGGTCAGTTGCTTCGCCACGCGTTCGATGCCCTTGGCATACACCTTGTGAGTCGATGCGGCACAAGTCAGGCCGTAGAAGCCGTTGGCATGAATCTCCACCGGCCACGCGGTGCCCGTCTGAGTCTTCGCGGCATTGAACGCGGTGTAACTCAGCGGAATCCAGTTGGCCTGAGTCGCACCGGTATAGATCGCGTACAGGCAACCGATGATCGAATCGCCCGACTGGTCGCCCGTGTTGCTGAAGCTGGGATTGTTGGCGTCAAAGATGACGTTGGTGCCACTCTGAGCGATCGTCACACCGGTCAGGTACTGCGACGTGTAGCCACCGTCGCGGCACTCCAGCAGCGAGCTGAACGCTCCCAGCGTGGCCGCATCTTCCGACGTGACCGAACTGCCCGACCGAATCAACAGGCATTTGACTTTGTTGCTCGCGGTCAGATCGTGGAGCTGATCGAAAATGGCAGCGACGCCAGCCGAATAACGCTTCGACATAGACACATCCTTGTGAAAGTGGCGAACGCGTCCCGCGTCCGATCGTCAATCACGAGATGTCCCTGCCTTGCGCTTCAGCCCTGTAGGACGGACAATCCTGTCCGTCTCTGTGCGCCCTACAGCGTTTCCGCTTCATCGATCAGCCGGTTGACGGCCGCCGTGGTGTCCTCAGTCGCATCCTTCACGCCGTCGAGTTTCCCCAACGCCTGAGCCAACAGGTCGGCGATGGCTTTGAGCTGCGTTTCAGATTCCGCATCCTTCATGGGCACCACCGGCGGCAGCGTCAGAGCGTTCGCAGCAGGCGGGGCCAGCGGATTCACCGTCGGCAACGCCGCCGGAAATGGCGTCGCAGCCAGGTTGCCATTCAACCCCACATCACCAGCCCCGATGCCACGCATCACGGCATCAATGGCCGCCGTCGAGTACGCACTGATCCCCGTGTTGACCGTGTCCCGCAGTGCCTTCGCTGAGCCGTTGGCGTCGTCAAACTTCTTCTGAATGCCAGCCACGCCGCGTGCATACGCGTCAGCACCGACCAGCCCGTCAGCGTGCAGCCGGTCCAGCTCCTCACGTTGCTGCCGCAGTTTCTCGGTGGGGTCGGCATATTGTTCGGTGAGTTGCTTCGCCCGGTCGCGATCAGCAGCGGCGCGAGTCTGGTTCAGCAGCTCATCCGACTCGCGTTGCGCCTTCGCCAGTGTCTCCGTGTCCGACGTCTCTTTACGCAGGCGGTCCATACGTTCGCGAGATGCCAGGGCTTCACGCTGCACGGCATCGGACTCACCGGCAAACTGCTGCTTGACCGCTTGATCGGTGGCCAGCTTCCGCCGCTGCTCTTCGATGTCCTGCAGTTCCTTCTCAACCGCCAGCCGTGAAGTCTCAGCCGCGATCTCCGCTTGATCGGCTTCTGTCGCGCCACCACGTTTGGCGTCATCGGCCGCCTTCGCTCCAGCGCTCATGTTGAGCTGAGCGAGTTCCTTCTCGATGGCCAGTAGCGTGGTCTTAGCCTGAGTCTCCGCGACGATGGCAGCGATCTGCGCAGCACGTTCCGCACTGCCCCCATCGTCACGCACTTCAGCGGCAGTTCGCTCAGCCGCAGACATCGCCACGCGATCGCGTTCACGCATGGCATCGGTCAGACGTTGCTCAGTCCTCAACCGAGCTTCCGCCGCTGACGTCTGTCCGGCGGTGGCAGCATCCGCACCGCCCGCCATCAGCTCGTTCTTGCGTTGGTCTGGCTTGCTCAGGCCAACGTCATCGATCTGCCGCTGCACCTCATACAACGCTTCGCGGAACTTCTCAGCGGTGGCCAATTGACGGTCCAGCTCTTTATCAGCTTCCGACTTCTCCGGTTTCTTACCTTTGTCATCGGCCTGCAGGTCGCGGAGCTTCTCCCGCAACTCAACTTCCTGACGCAGCCAGTCCAGGTGTGTGGCTGGCGTGGCAATGTCTAACTTCGCCGCTGTTGGTTCATCGGTCCCCTTCGCCCCATCTGACCCATCAGTCACATCCAGCAACCGCAGCTTCGCGGCATCAACGCCCGTCACCTTCGACTCAATCGCCGCCAGCCAGCCATCCAGCGTCTGCAGTGCCGTCGCAGCTCCGCCCGCTGCCCACTCCGTCAAGTCCGCCCCGGCCTTCATGATCGGTCGCGACACTGCCTCAATCGTGGCATCGCTCCAGTTCTTAAACCGCGAACCAACGGCCTCCGCCATCGTCGTGAGGCTGCTGAGCTGGTTGCCGATGCGAGCCCGTTCCTGCGCTGCCGTCAGTTCGTTCTGAGCGGTGATCGCGTCGCGGCTCTCACTGATGGCTGTGGCTTGCTTGGCCATGTCATTGACGACGGCCTGAGTCCCCTCCGACAGGCTCAGCGACTCCAACGCCGCCTTGCGTTCCGAGTCGCTCATACTATCCAGAGCATCCGCAAACTGCCGGGCCACCGCTGCCGAACTCTGCAGGCCACCTTCAGCCGTCAACACGTTGATGCCCAGCGACGCAAAGGCATCCGCATTGGTCACGGCCCGGATGCGGAGTTCCTCCACCGACACGCCCAGGCTCTTGACACTGTCATCACTCAGGTTCGCGATCGCTGACAGCGTCGAGATCTCACCCCAGCCCGCTCCCGACGTACTGGCCGACACCTTCGCCAGATCATCCGCGATGGTCTGCACCGACCGCCGGGCTTCCTTCGCCGTGGCTTCCAGCGTGGGAACGTCGATCTCGTAACTGATCTTCCCAGCGAGCTTGACCGCCTCTTTGATCGACACGCCGTCGCCAGACTGCCCGCCGATCGCTTCAGCCAGGGCGGCTTTCGACAAGTCCACTTCCGGCATCGGGTCAGACCGACCGCGTTGAGTGTCCTCAGCCTTCAACGCCGCGTTGAACACATCACCGCTGACGCCTTGCCGTTGAGCTTCCGCGAGCTGCGTGGTTGCTCCCCTCAGCAGGTCGGTCTCTGACCGAGCCACCTGCAGCGACTCAGCCAGCTCGTCAATGCGTCCAGTTGGGATGACCTGACCGAGCAACACAAATGCGGCCACCGACCCGGTGACAACAACCGTAGTGGCCAAGGCAGACGCCGCCAGCGTTGTCATTGCCGCCGTCGCCAGACTGCTGCCCGCTGCCCAGGCGGCACCCATCAGCGAGCCAGCTCCCGCCGCCTTCATGCCCGCGTTGACGAGCTGCAGCGTCAGCACGGGATGTTCGGCAATCCAACTGCCTGTCTCTTCAGCGGTAGCCTTCGTCTGCTCCAACGCGGCATCCACACCGCTCAGGCTGGCGGTGGCTTCACTGGCACTGACCGTCACCGAGTCATTCACCGCCGTGGCGGAACTGGCCACGGCGTCGACGCGCTGCTGAGCACTCGCGGCCACAGCCTGCGACTCAACCTCGATGGCCTTCAGCTCCTGATGCAGCTCCCGAGTCGTCGCCAATGCCGACGAAGCATCCAGCTCAATCCTCAGTGCCAGGTCATTCCCGCCGCCGGTCTCATCCATGACGATTTCCTTTCGACGCTGCCCCTCATGGGTCCCATGCGACCCATAGGACTCATGAGTCCCATTCTTGTACGACGGACTTCCAGTCCGTCGCTATCAACGAAAAAGGGTTGGCGGTTGGGGTTCAACCCCTCACCCCAACCCTTATGCCTGACCGTGCAACGCCATCGAAAACAACATCGACGCCGCTTCGCACTGCCGCAGCTCTTCTTCCAGAGTCAGCTTCGGAGCCGGTGGCGGCAGGTGCCCGAAGTGTTCGAGCAACGCGTCCGCGTCAACTTCGTAGCGATTGAACTGAGCCTGCAGACTCACGCTGACGGCCTGCACGGTATCGCTGTGTCGCGACCCGAACGGTTCCAGACGAGCAAACTCCACCCATTCAGCCCACTGCGTTGGGCTCAGTTGATCAAGCAGGTGATCAGCCGAGGCAAATCCCAACTGCAGAGCCAACCGGTAGGCCAGCCGTCTGGAACCGTTGCTGGCTAGTTTCCCGCCGCCGCCTTGGCCTCATCCAGTTGCTTGGCCAACAGCTTGTCACACGCGACCACCAGACTGCGCACGATGCCGAACGCACCGTTGAACAGTCGCAGAGTCGTTTCTTCGCTCTTGTCGAACATCGGCGAACCAGCTTCGTCCAGGCAGGCCATGTGCTGCACGAGCCGAATCGACTGCAGCTCGCGGCGACTCATCCCGTTCGGCAACGGCTTAGGATCGTTGACCCACGCCGCCCACCGCTCGCGTTCACCGTAGGACAGCGTGCCGATGAGGTAGTCCTCACCCGCGATCTGTTCCGTGAAATACTCCCGCTTGAACGGCACCAGTGCCGCCGTCCCGTCCGCATACTTCGCCATCGATCCAACTCCCTTCTGAGTTATGTAGCATGGACGCCCACGTCCGTGCTCTGGTACCCCGCCGCCGAAAGTGGCGGCGGGAGATCTATTACGACAGCGGCTTCGGCCCGCCGGTTGGTTGCTCTGTTGGCGACTCAGTCTCGGCAGCACCGTTCAACCGCTCAGCAACCGACGCATGAGCTGCCTGAGCAATCTCAGCGTGTTGCAGGTTCAACTCCGCTGCCGCAGCCCCTTGGCCCTGATTCGTGAGCCGTGCCTGCTCCGTCCGCAGAGTGATGTCAGCAGGCTCCAGCGACTTCGCTGCCGGATCGTCGGGATGAGCTTTCGCATACCCCATTGAGATCCACAGCCGGGCTTGCTCTTCACTGACGTCTTCCACGTTGCCTTCGCTGATGGCCCGCTTGTATTCCTGCTGCGGACGCTTCTGCAGACGCATCTGCTGAGCCTGCTCAGAACTGATGCCGTCCCGCAACACCGTGGTGTTGCACGTGATGATTACCTTCACGGGTCTCCCTTTCTGGAAGTAGGACGGACTTCCAGTCCGTCTCTGTGTTAATTGAGCGGCGGACAGGATTGTCCGCCGCTACAGACGACTAACTCGTGATCGTGCGAGTCACCGCCCCGTCGATGTCGCCTGCGTTCTCCAAGGTCACTTGGATGAAGTCTTTGACCTTGGCCGAATGAGTCACCTTCATGAACGCGGAGAACTCATCCGTCATGCCGGTGGCCGTGGGATAGACGATGGTCCAACCGACTTTCGTTCCGGCCAACACCTTCGTCATCAAGGCGGCTTGGATCGTGTCCTTGGGGTCATACAAGAACGTGATCTTGAAACCCGAGTTCTTCCGCACGCCGACGCTGTCGGTGCGTGTGTCGGTGTCACCGTACCCGGTCACTTCCTTGGTGATGGGTTCAATCGTTGGCGGCTGAAAGTCCTGCACGTCGGGAATGGCCGCGTCGGTCCCGCTGTTGTCGAATTTCGGAATGGTGCCCTGAGCCGGGCGGCGCGTGTATGCCATGTCGCTTCCTTGAACTGAGTGTTGATCGCTCCGCGATCAAGATGCCCTCTGCAACAGCACCCAACCGGCTTGCGCTACATAGGACTCATGAGTCCTATGAGTCCCATAGGTCCTATGAGACTCGAGCCCTATCACGTCTCGTAACCCGACTCGCGGAACATCAGCGACGCCAGCACGCTGCCCCGGTAGACGGTTTGAGTGGTGCCTTCGACCTCCACTGCGTCATCCGGCAGATCGCTGCCGCTGTCGTCAAGAAACACCGCTTCAAACGGCTTGCCGGTCTCAGCTTCCACCGTCACCGACGACCCACGCAACGCGTGGATGAGTCCCACCACGGCCCGGCAACCCGCCAGCACGTGATTCGGGTTCAAGGACCGGACCACGATCTCAACCGTCAGTTGACGCAGCGTGTTGTCTGTCAGACCACCGTAGGCACTCCGGCCCGGAGCGTTGGCGACCTCGAAGTAGAGATCAGGCAACGCCCCGGATTCCGGCTGGTGCTCGCCATACCGCACCCGCTGACCGACGATGTCCGTGATGGCAGACCGCCCCACCAACGCCGCCCGAAACGCTGCCTCAAAGATCATGCTGCTGCCCTCAGCTCATCAGTCCCCTGAGTCCCTTCGGTCCCATCTGCGTGCAGCGACAACAGGTACTCATCCGCAAAGTGATCTTCGATCAGATCCATGCGGAACCCGCGAACCCATTCGTTCGCCACGTCCCACAGACCGGCATCGCGGATGATTCGGCCTTTCTCAGTCAGCAGCACACGTTCGCCGCAGTGCCGGTACCGCCAGCGGTTCAAGCACGTCAGACCGGGCAACAGTGGCACCGGGTCATTCGAATGAATGCAGCGGATGTTCGGCTTATAGGCCAGTTGGTCATCCAGCCAGCGAGCGGCACTCCAGCCCAGCGAACGCGGCTCTCCAAACGTGAAGACACCATCAGGCAGCAGACGCAGGCGGCCTCTGACGTAAGCCGTCATCCGTGCCAATGCACCGCCCTTGCTGTGACCGACAAGGTGCACCTGACGGTTTTTGCCATAGAACCGGATCACTTCCGCGAGCTGTCGTTCAATGGCCAGAAACTCGTTATTGAACCCGGCGTGCACCATCCCACCCAGCGCGTCACGGCGGAGCGGGTCGATGTTCTGCACCCAGGCGGAAAGCGAACTCGGCGGAGTTCCCCGGAACGCAATCAGCAACAGGCCGTTTGTGACCGCCCAGGAGAACTGCACGTCGATCAACTGCGACGCATCCACCACGTGTACCACGTCGGCATCGTTGGCACCGCAGTCCGAGGCATATTCCCACCACAGGTTGCGATCACCGTAGGCGTACACCGCCGCCTGACACGCGGCAATGAGCTTGCCCCGCAGTTCCCCATCGAACACGCGGCCAGCCGGTTGGTTCTGAATGAGATTGATCATGCAAGGTGCCGAACCCTTGCGCGTCACCAGCTCGCGACGCCACAAACGGCGGCGGTCGATCGACCGCCGCCACTTCCGGCGGCGATGGCCATCAAAGTCTGGGATAGACTGTCGACTCGCGACCGTTGAAAGACTCGCCTTCGCGGAACATGTCTTCCCCACTCTCATAGCGGCGGGCCAGTTCGGCGACACGTGCATCCGTAGAGATCAGCGGCATGTATCGGGCAGACGACTGCGGCGGAACATCATCCAGCTCGATGGCGTCTGTCTCGTCATAGCTCTTGCGTTGTCCCATCAGAAACGTCCTTTGACCCTCATCAGAATGCGGATCGGCTGAATGCGTCCGCTGAAGTGCTTCCGCTTGCCAGTGGCGACCGTGCGCTTGCCGCCGGACGTCCTGCGGACTCGCTGGCCGGTGAAGCGTTCTTCCGTGCCCAGGGCGAACCAATGCACGTTCCGGGCACCGATGCCGACGCCTGATCGGTTCTTGCCGCTGCGAGTCGATCGACCGCCGCCAGATCCAGCGACGCCAAACCCCACCAGCGCATAACTGGCCAGCCCGGCCCCGCTCACACGCATGCCCACGGTCGGCACCAGAGCGGCCTTCAGTTCCTCGCTCAGCGAGCTGTCAGCCAGAATCTCACTGACGGTCGCGGCCTGCACCGCCTTAGCCCGCTGAGCCAACGCCAAACGGCCCTGTCTAGCAATGTGGGCTTCAATCGCGGCGGCAATACTGTCGGCAGTCATGAGCTTCTCTGTGGCTAGCTGTTACTCATAGGACTTATGGGTCCCAGGTGACCTATGAGTCCCATTCGCTTTCCGCCTTCGCGTTCTTCGCGACCTTCTGTCAAACCGTCCCCAGCACCGCTTCGAACACCAGTTCCTCACACCCCTGATTCGGATCACGCGGAGCGGCCACGATGGCCAGATAAGACCCGTCGCGACGCTTCACCCGCATGTCCCCGGTGATGGCCTTAGCCGCTGAGCAATACCGCACCCGGATCACGTGCGTAGTGGTCTCCCGAGTCACCCCAACGCGGCGAGCCATCGCGCTGCTGACCTCAGCCACTTCGGCGAACGCCAGGCAATGAGTTTCCCAGTTGTCCGCGTTCGATGGATCAACCCACCCGATGCCGTCAGGCGTGACCGCCTTCGGCTTCTGAATCGTGATTTTCTCGGTGAGCTTTTCAGACCAGAGCATCATGGGTCCCATCCGTCCCATAAGTCCTATGAGACAAGCCTACTTCGCCGCCGCCGCAATCGTCTGCGGATGCCGCACCTTGTGCTGTTCAATGAACGAGTCAATCGCGTTCTGCCGCTTCTCATCCTGCCCGTCGTGGAGCTGCTGGAGCTGCAACAGGACGGCTTGCTTCAGACTCTTGGCGATGGTCGCGACACCGGCCACGAACGTGACTCGCACCGCGTCAGGCCGTTCAGCCAGGGCAGGCCACGCGAACGGTGCCAGGAATACCACATTGCCCGGCGGCAGCAACACGAAGTAATTCACATCGGACACCGTGCGTTCCACGTTGTCGGTGTCGATGTACTTCACGTGAGTGACACTCACGAGCGGTGGCCGAGGCAACCACAGCCGCCGATCCTGCACCGGCCAAGCTGGCAGCGAACAACGCAGCGTCTGAGGCTGCAGGGCGAGCCGTGTAGCGCGTTCGATCGTGTCACACGCCGCCGCAAGTTCGCTGGTGATGAGCGTATCATCGTCATCATGTAACACGCGCAGATGCGTTTTCGCTTCCGCGAGTGTTACCGGCGACGTTGCAGCGGGTGTGACAACTTCGATCATGTTTAGAGCGCCTTCGGCTTCTTGCCGTCCTCAGCCTTGTCAGCCTTGGACTTCTTGGCCACCGGGTTGCTGAAGTCTTCAGCAATGCCGTTCTTGATCCACTCCACGGCGATCTCGTCCGGAATCTCGACCGCAACTTCGTCGTTGGGGTGATAAGACCGACCGCCCTGCACGTCGACTTCTTTGCCTTCAACCTTCTCCGTGCGCATGTAAGGCACGGTTGGCGTCGGCTTCAGAATCCTGAGCTTCATGAAACACCTTTGGTGATGATGAGTGAGAGAGACAAGGGGTCGGGAGACGTCTCCCGACCCCGGCTTCAAAGAACGTGTGCCACTGGCTCAGCCAGTGCCGGACTAAGCCAGCGTCGTGACGGCGTCGACAACCTTGCTGAACGCCTTCGGCTGGCGTGGCTTCATCCCGACGTCTTGCAGACCGATGATGCGTTTGCCGCCTGAGGTAGCCAACGCGTACGGGTCCAAGATCAGGTCGAGGCCGCTCCACAACGCGATGATGTACTGAGCGAAGTCACCGTAGATCGTCGCGCTCAGGTTCTCACCTTCACCCTTCTCCAAGTTCTTGGGAATCAAGTTGCTCTTGAAGAACGGCGTGTCATTCACCTCACCATCACGCAGCAGGTAGATGGCAGCGGTGTTCGATCCGACCAACGTCGTCTTCAGCTTGGCTTTCACCTTGCTGTTGCCGACGTAGTAGAAGCTGTTGGAGTCGTAATTCTCGTCGTCGACGGTCGCTTCCATCTCGACCAGCTTGCCATAGCTGAACGCGGCACCGTCAGTGCCCAAAGCCACGGTGGCGATGCTGGAATCGTTCAGGATGCCCAGCGGTTGGTTATCCGCTCCCGTGCCGTTGTAACCGGCACTGTCGATGGCGATGGCCAGCGTCGTGATCAATTCGTTTCGAGCGTACATCTCGAAATCCATTGACTGCTGCACGAGCACGCTGCGGGTCAGGTCCGTGAAGGCACCGCACGTCTTTGGCACCACTTCAACCGTCCCCGTCGTGAGCTGGCTGGTTGTCGGTGCCCCGGCTTCCGCCAACCAGTAAGCCGTCATCCCCGCCGTTTGTTTGGGGATGATGATCTTGTTGCCGGTGACGCCACTGAAGAACAGACAGCCCATGCGGGTGATTCCGTTCTTGGCTCGCAGCAGGTCGATCATCGACGTTTCCTGCTGTGGCCAGATGCCGCCCGCCGCTGCACTCAGATTGAGTGCCCGCTTCTCCGGCAGGCCGTATCGACTCGCGGCGTTCTGAGCCGTTCGCACGTCGACGGTCAGCGTCCACGGCACCGTGACGGGAGCTTCGCGGTTGTAGACGCCACTCGGTTGCGGGAACCGATGCCGAATCTCCTGAGACACTTCGGCTTCATACCCATCGATCTTGCGACCGTCCACGATGGCCAGCATCGCGCGGCAGAGCGAATACTTCGCCCCGTCAGGATTCTCCACCGGGTCGCGGCGGTTCCGCTTGTTCAACTCCAAGTCTGGAGCCCGTGGCGGGTCGCCTGCCGAGCGTTGCTCGCGTGGCTTCAACCAGTCGGCGGCATCTTCGATGACCTTGCCTTGGGTCTGTCGCTTCTCAATGTCACCATCGAGCTTGCGGGCTTCAGCCAGGTCATTCTCCAACTGCGTCGCACCTTCGTCGGTCAGCTTGTCGCCGAGTTCCAACGCGCCCTTGATTTTCGCCTTCAAGGCGTCCCGCAGTTCCAACATTTCTTTGAGCAACATAGTGTCGATCCTTCGACAAGTTCCGTCAGAAAACACGCTCGCGTTGCACGCGGCACACTCTCAGCGGTTGAACCGCCGTGTTCTGGTGGAGGGCGGACAATCCTGTCCGCCGTCCTATTTCAAATTCAGGACGCGCCTTGCGCTGTCCAGCAGATTCGTGCGGTGGAGCGACTTGATGCGCGTGCGTCGTTCCTGCAGCCGCTCCACCTCACGCCACGCATCACGCGAGCGGGTGGCAATCTCAGAGCTGGTGCCCAGGTAGGCCGGGAACGTGGCCGGGCCGACGTCCCACAGAGTCACCGACCGCACTTCGCGAACTTCGATCTTCACGCCGTCGCTGGTCTGATCCCACTTCCATTGATCGTCGACGCACTCAAAGCCAAACGATGACCCGGTCACGTCGCGGCGGTTGATCTTGTCCGCCAGATCCTTGGCACTCAGCGAGCCATCCGACAGCGTGCAGTCGTACCACAGCCCGACCGCGTCTTCGCGAATGACCAGCGTGCTGGCCGCCGTGCGTCCAAAGACGTCCGAGTCACGATGGTTGAACAGGCACCGCACGTCATCGCGACCGATGGCCGCCGTGAACGCCCCAGGCATGATGCGCTCCACGCATCCTGACCACAGCGAAAACTGAGTCTCAGGCGTGCCGTTGTAGAACACCGCCGAATAACCGGTGAGGTGCACTGACCCATCGGCCCGCTTCTCAATCTTCAGCCCCGCCCGCTGGTCAGTGAGTGCCCGTTGTTCAATCTTCATGACAGCTTCCTTGCTTGATGTAGCATGGACGCCCCGTCCGTGCCGTTTCCGCAATCTCATAGGACCCATCAGTCCCATTCCGATCATCCGATGATCAATTCCGCCAGCCCGACAAACTCACCCGGCCACCGTTCGGCGGCGGCTCGTGCTTCGTGTGACGACACCTTCTGCAGCGTGTCGCGATGTTCGATCAGCATGGCCCGGACAGCGTTCACGGCTTCAACATCAGCGATGCCATCCAGCCGGGCTTCCACGTGCTGCAGGTGCCCGGCATAGAAGTCCGCGACGGCTTGCGGATCGTTCTTGCTCAACAGCTTGTCGAGCTGCCGCAGTTCCCGTTCCGCGAGCCCTGACAGAGTGCGACTCAACAGCACCTTGAACCGCTTCTGCTGCTCAGCATCCGGTTGCGCTCCGGCCTGCCAGATGTCCCCGTCGCTGTTGCTGGTGCCGTTGGTCGGTTTGCCGAAGATGGCTTGCGGCAGCAGCAGCTTGTCGAACCCTTCAATGGGTTGCCGGTCATCATCAATGCGACATTCGTTCTGAGTCAGCACGCCGCACAGGATGCCCGTCTTGTACGCGTTGAACCGCTTCTCGATGTCACCCCGCAGCAGCTCATTGAAGTTGTGCCGGATGCGAAACTGACCCAGCTCAGACCGCTTGAAGAGTTTCCGCTGCAGCTCCTGTTCGTCGCGGATGACCCACGGCCCCAGGCAATACTTGACCATCTGACGGTCATCGCCTTCCTCAGTCGTCCCAGCCATCGCATAACCGGCATACCGAGCAGGCAGGCGGTACCCCCGGCAACAGATCTCTTTGCCCTGATACTCGCGGGCCGTGATCAGCATCACTTCATCCAGCGGGATGCTGAATTCCTTGGCCTTCATCCCGCCTTCAAGGATCAACGGCATGAAGATGTTTTCACCCGAAACGGATTGCTTCAGCATCTCCGTCAGGTCATTGAATTCCTTGTCGTCCAGGTTGCCGGCAACTTCGACGGTCAGGCCCGGCATGCCGCGATTCTTCAACGCCTTCGCTGCCGTTCCATCCGCCACCAGACCGATACCCACGGCGTTGGCCAGCACGCGCAACGGACTCCAGCCGACAATCCCGTTCGGGCCGAACCCTTGAGTGTGCAGCACCTGCGACCGGTCCAGAGTTCGCGAGCCGTTGTGATCGTCCACGCGGTAGACCAGTTGCCCGTTGCTATCGAGCATCGGTGTCACCGTGCTGGGATGCAGCGGAGTGAGCTGCGTTGGCCGGACATCACGGCCCCAGGTGATTTCACAGTACGTGTTACCCCACCCCAGCAGATGACCCATGCGGGTTTCATCCCATGAGAACTGCGTGTGCCACGGGTTGGGCTCGTACAGCAATCGTTCGGCGACCGGGTGGCTGTGTACCACTTTCCCGGTCTTCACTTCGATGATCTCACGCGGCAGTGACGCCTTCGTCGCCGCGATGGTGCCGATGGACGAGAACACCGCCGCCAGCCGCATGGCGGTGTCTTCCGTGACCGTCACCCCGCTGTCGGTCTCAATGCGGTAACTCGACCGGGCTTGCTTGATGTAGTCCGTGATCACGCCGCTGCGTTTCAAGATGCTCTTGAACGCAGACCGCAGATACGTGACTGGATTCACCATTGAACGACTCGTGCTCGCGGCTTGGGTTTCTTCTCGGCAAACAGGCATTCGCTCAGGCCCATGATCATCGCCACGAACAAGTCAATCTTGTCGACGGACTTGTCTTTGGCGGGCATCTTGTAGCCCCGCTTCTCTTCGCGGATGACGACGTTGTCGGCGGTCCACGCCAACAACTTGTCTCCCGCATGAATAAGCCGACCTTGCGCTAGCAGCTCAATGCACTTGTCCAACGGCTCGTTGTAGAACGCCGCCGCCTGAGTGAACTCAAAGGTCGGAATGCCGCGATTGTTCTTCAGCCTGACCAGCAGGTCGGTGGCATTGTTCGGGTCAGCGGCCACCGTCAGCACTTCATACGTCTTGGCACACTCCACGATGTAATCTTCGATAGCTTCCTGATCGATCACGGTGCCTTCCGTAAGCACTAGCGTGGGATCTTCACCCGCCAAGAAGTCCGGCCAGGGCTTTTGGTCCAACTTCTCTGCCCGCTCACTTCCATCCGGCAACCACGCTTTGGGGATGATGTAATACGTCGTCTTGCCGTCATCACCCACCACCGGAAACACCAACACCACGGCGGTGAGGTCTTTCTTCTGCGAGATGTCCACGCCGATGTGGCACGGTCTGCCCGTCAGATCAATCAGCGGCTGAGCCCCCACTCGCCACATCTCCGGAGTGATGAACTTGCCGTGCGATGACACCTTGTAGTTCAGCTTGTAACGCTTGAACCAACGCATGGAGGACGGGCTGTTCTTCGCCTTCAGTGCGTCCTCTTTGTAGCTGTCGACCGTGACCGATAGACCCAGCAGCGGGTTCGCCTTGATCCAGATTTTCGGGTCTAACGGATCGTCTTCCGGGTCCGCCGCGAAGATGGCCGCGTAGAACGAATCATCTTCGATGAGCTGGTTAAGAACCTTCTCGGCGTAGTCTTGTTTCTCCAGCCAGATGTGGCTGTCAGTGCTGCCTGCCGTGGTGGTGTAGATCAGCAGCGACTGAGGCACCTTGCCCATGCCGCCTTCGATCTTCTCCACCAGCTCGCGGTGAGAGTCGTTGCGGTACGCGTGCAACTCGTCGATCAAAGCGAACAGGAAGCCACCGCCGTCAGCGTTGTGGCCGTCAGCTCCCAGTGGCGACCAAACCGACTTGTACTCTTCGCCGTCGATCTCACGACGAAATTCGATGCGGTCTTGATAGAACGATGACCGGCATCGCAATGACGCGTGCGACTGCATGAAGTCGCGGCCTTGGTTCCACACGTACTTCTTGGCTTGCTTCAGAGTCGTGGCCGTGTTGACCAACTCAGCACCGAAGGCGAACGGCATATCGCAGGCCATGAGCCCCACGCCGATGGCGGCACCAAAGGGGGACTTGCCACCGCCGCGAGCGATCGAATACAGCCAACGCGTGAAGCGACGGTACCCGGTTTCCCGCCGCCTCCAGCCCATGCCCGTGGCAACGACGTTCTGTTGAGCTGGCACCAGGGTAAACGGCTGGCGAGCTGCAGACCCTCGCGCGTGCTTAAGCCGTGGAAAGTGACGCACCCAGTAGTCGGCGTGCTCCCAACTGAACCACAGCCCGCGTTGCTGGCCGTCACTCAGATCCCTGCGGTGTCGTTCAATCGCCAGCCGTTCGAGTTTTCCCGCTGGCCGTTTTCCGCTGAGAACGCTGTCTTGATACTTTTCGACGGCGTGTCTTGTTTGCTTGATCTGAGCTTTCGGCGTCATCGGGCGGGCTCATCGGCAAAGCCTCTGCGGCCTTCCAGACATCTTTGAGTTCATCCTTCGATTCCGGCTCATTCTCCGGTGGCAACGGCGGCGGTTTGTCGGGCACCAGCCGAGCTTGCACCCACGGTGTGACCATGCACTCTTTGAGCAACTTGGCACACTGGTCAGCTTGCTTGATCCGGCGAGCGATCACGGGGTGTTCTTGGATGTACCCCTTGTCCGACTCGTTGTAGGTCTCAGGCAACCGCTTCCACTCGGGGTCTGCGACGTGCGCTGCGTTCAACGCTTCGTTGGCCATCAACTGGTGATAGAGCCCGTTGAAGCGGACGTAGAGCTGCAAGGCGTCATACAGCAGCGTGACAATGCCCACGTGAGGCGGATGACCTCGCACCGACGTGATCGACTTTACCAGTTGATCGAAGGTCAGATGCTGCAGGTCCGCCTGAGTCAACCGCACCACATCGCTGGCCGTGACCTTCACCGACGTCGGGCGGCGAGCTTTCACCGGCCCAATGGGCTTGCGAGTCCCCGCCGGTCGCCCCGCGTTCTTCGCCCCTTTCTTCGGTCCCCGTTGGCCCATGATGTGGCCTAGTGCTCAATGGCAACCGTGGCTTTCGCCACCTCAGGTGACTGGATCAACTTCACGCAGCTCAGGCAGTCGCCTTTGTTCTTGTAGCGCTCACTGCTGGCCACGATCTCGTTGTTGTCGGCCTTCAGATGCCACCGCCACTGACCTTTGGACTTTCGCACCTCGAACTTCATGTCAGCTTCCCTTCAAAGTAGCAGGCACACTCCGTGTGCCGTGGCAAGGCTCATAGGGCCTATGGGACACATAGGACTCATGAGTCCCATGCAAGACAGACTACGCACGCCGCCCACGTCCGACGTCCTCAGTCATCGTCTTGATCGAGTGACACGACGTGCACAGCGGCTGATGGTTCGACGGCTTCCAGAACAGCGAATCGTCCGGGCCAGTCACTGGCGTGATGTGGTCCACGCACTCGGTCGGAGTCGTCTTGCCCGCAGCATCGCACGCCCGGCACAGCGGGTGCCGTTTCTTGTAGCCGTCAACGTACCGCTGCCAGCGGTACCCGTACCCGCGAGCGTTCGCGTTCGGCCTTGCTTCTGTCTGACGTTGCCGCGTGAGTCGCTGCGGGTGACGTTCCCGCAGCGTTCGCCGGATCGGTCCTTCTGGCATTACTCGACCACCGGGGTTTGCACGGGTGGAGAATCACGCACCCAGCCTTTGAACTGGCCGTGAGGAATCAGCACGGTGCCACCGTCACGACGCAACACGGGGTGCATGGGCTCGCCGTAGATCGGCTGAGGCACGCAGAACCGGGGCGGGCACTGATACTGCCCGCAGTGATGCACCGGACCACAACAGCCGGTTGCCAGCAGCAACGCAGCAACTAAGAGCACAACACGCATGATTCCCTCCAGTGCATAAAGAATAGGACTCATGAGTCCCATGGGTCACATGGGACCTATTCGTCCCATCGAAGCTACCGAACCGCCAGCCCGCGACGGTCTTTGATCTCCGCTTTCAGTTCAGCGACATCGTCACGCAACTGACGCAGCTCCACGCGCATGGACGCTGACTCCGACTTCATGTCGGCCCAACCGCCGATCACTGTGAACAGCGGCACCACGGCCAACGCGGCCAGGGCAATCCAATTACCCACGGTCAGGCTCAGTCGATCCTCCTTGATGACCATCTGGCCTAGTCCTCCGTCGCGGGTTGTTCTGGCCCCAGAACTGTCTCCAGTCCACCGGCCTGTTTGATTTGTTCGCCCACGCTGCCCGTGGCGACTGTGCTCTTCAGCTTGATTCCCGGAGCGTCCACGGCCAGCCGGTTCAGGTTCGGCTGATCATTCGGCTGAGCCGTCGTGATCGTCACCGCCTTGCTGCCCAGCGTGACGTGAGGACCAACAGCACCTTGCGGAGCGATATCAATCCCGACACTCGAAGCCTGAGCTTGAGCCCCCGGCGGCAGCTCGACGGACTTGCAGCCGCTCAATGCCATCAGACCGGCGATGAAGAGAAGCTGGGCCGCGATGAACGCACCGACGGCGCTCAGGATGCCGATCCGCTGGGGGGTTGCGACGGGTCGCATGGTGGCGGTTCCTTTCTATGCCACTCGCGACCGATAAAGGCGAGTGCAGCTCCGATGATGTTGGCCGCTTCCGGGTTGGTGCTGGTCCATCCTTGGACCCACTGCACGGCATCGGTCACATGACCGACGCAGCTTGTGCCGCTCTTCATGAGCACCGCACCAACCAGCATGACGGCGAGCCGCTCCAGCGACTCGAATGCGTTTGAGCCCGTAAACCTCCAGCGTTGCCCCGCTTGCGTTGCAGCCGGAGAAACTTCCTGTTTCTGCGGCTCTTTTGGTGCGACCGGGGTCATGTTGCTGTTCCGTTACAAGGGCAGCCCGCCGACAATCGCCGTTGGTTTCATCCTTGACGGCGACTGTCACGACTCGGTCCATCGAGTCGTTTTGCTGCGGTGCTATCAACAACACCCGGCAGCCTTGCGCCACGCCGTCGCAAACGGAGTTGCAGGATGCACGCTCTGTCGCGAAATGAGTTTGAAGACGCGGTAACGGTGGCTTCCGATAACCGCGATTTCTGGAGTCAGCTCAGGACGTACTGCTGGGACTGCCGCCCCAAACTCACGCGACGTCAGCAGCTCGCGGAACTCAAGAAACCCGACCAGCAGCGACGCAGTCACCAGCCGATTCGCGGCCTGTGCTATGTCGATGTGCTGGCACTGGCGTTTCTCATCGAGCTGCAAATGCCCTTGGACATCGTCGCGGAAGTCCAGGGCCGGAAGCCAAAAGACCTGATCGCCGGGATTAGACGGGCCACACGTCTACTCGGAACGCTGTCGTGTCCCTCATCTTCAAGCACCGAATCGACGGCTCAGAACGAGCTGTTGACGATCCCACCTTCTGGCTTTGGATTCGCGGCTATTGCGTCGCGGGCCGTGCTCCGAAGTGTCTCACGGGGGCAACGGCTCCTGTTTTGAAACTGCGTGACGTCGCCATCCTGCTGGCGAGTACCCAGCTCAATCTCACGAATGAAGACATCGCACGCGGCATCGCCGCGCGCAAGCCCGGAGCCACTCACGGGCTGGCGGCTGGCAACGTCACAAGGTCACTCGACCGCGTGAACGATGCAGTGAAGCGGTTGTTTGAAGTCCGCGTCGTGTCGAACTCCGAACAGTGCGATCGCACGCCGCCGGAACTGGCGACGTTGCCGGCACCGCCGCCAGAAGTGGCGGCTGCGGCCGAGCCAGCTCACTGCCCCTTCTGCCACAGTCGGCAGATCGTGAACGGCCTCTGCCTTGGATGCGGCAGCGACGTTTGAAGCCTGTTGCCTCTCAGGGGACCTATGGGACACATGGGTCCTATGAGTCCCATTCTTCGGCATTCTTCAACCTGCAGGAACCAACGATGTGGCTAACGCGGAAGCAAGTTGAACTCCGGGAGCTGAAGGAAATCGCCCAGGCGAAACCGTGCAACACCTGCGGAGAACTGAAACTGCCCGGCCACACGTGCCCGCCAAAGCCACACGTTGACGACATGCAACGCCTGAAAGGTCGGCTGAGCGTGCGGTGTGTCGGCAGGTATTGGAGCCAGATTGCCCAAAAGCAAATCAGCCCTCAGGGCGTGGCGACGTGGTACTGCCGCCGGTGTAAGTGCAAACACAAAGCCCGCGTCATCGACGTGCCACCGCTGAAGCCCGATCCCCGCCCGTTGCCCGATCGCGGCGGACGTCCCACCGATCCGGGTGACACATTCGGCACGTAGCTGAATCTCATGGGTCCCATGCGACCCATAGGACTCAATGAGTCCAATTCCGGCCAACGAAGAACCAAGCACGAAGAACCCGGCTCACACATGGGAACGATCGGAACCCGCTGTTGCCCAGGTGGCACCACAACCGAACCGGGCGAAGCCTGCACGGGCACGGACTTCATCCCGGCTCACCCGTCGCAGCCATCGCGGCGGCAGGCTCGCATCAACTCCGGGCCGTTTCAGATCGACACACTGACCGCCGGTTGCACTCTCAACCATTCGCTGACGCACGACCCGGCGGGCCGTTATCCGCTGTCTCTGGAAGTGGTCAGCTCACAACCCATCTGGACCGCGTTGCTGGTGGTCTGGTTTGACCAACCCACTAACCTCGACCCGCACGTCATCGGCGCGCTGAACTCGGTGCAGGCCGGTGCGTCAGTCAAACTGCGTGACGCCAGCGGCTGGCCGGTGACAGGCAGGCCCGGCCCGTGGTTGATCGGCGGGGCCGTGGTAGAGCAAGGCGGTCAGATCTACGTGGCACCGCAGAACGTCAGCGGCAGCACGAACCTGACGCGGCCGAATCCCTGCTGCTGGTTTGGCGTGGGCGGTGGCGGCACCGACTCGCAGGATGAACCCTGCAGAGCGACACGGCGGGCCTTCCGCAGCGATCTGAGCACGCCGTCCGAGGAAGTCATCGGCGGCAGCGGCAGACTGTCGCAGGATGCGTTTGGCGTACTTCAGAACGATGGCACCATCGACCGCGACATTCGGCCTGACTTCAACCTTGGCCAGACAGCTCACCCCGTCACGCGGTTTGGCTGGTGTATCGGTCTCACGAGCTGCCTGACCGACGTTCCCGACGATGATGCCGGAGCTGAAGGCACCTTCACGCTGAAAGGTCAGGTCGGGCCGATCTGCGGCACGGTGCTGGCCCACGGTGCCGAGCCTTACACATCCGGCCCGGCCACAGCTCCGGAACCGCTGGGCGAGCTGGTCATTGACGAGCCACTGGACACGGTGCCTGCAGGCTGGTTTCCTCACGGCCTGTACTTCGATGACGACAGCGACACGTCCGAAGCATCAGGCCCTGCGGCATGGTCAGCTCGCGACGGTTCTGTGTTTGTCGAATCGCTCTTCGGTGGTGAATACAACGGCGGCACTCTGTCGACCACGCTGCCCATCGCCAGAGCTGACTGGCGCGACGGTTCGCGGCTGACGATCGAATGGACGCACCGCCGGGTCCGCGATGCTGACCGGCGTTTTCCGATCCCAGGCACTCCGGACCCTGCCGAGTACCGTGACCAGTCGAACGGCGTGTTCGTCGGTGGCTTGTTCCGCTGGCTAGGACGACAGCAGCAGGCGACGCGGTTGGACGAGACGCTGGCGGGCGGCGGTATCAATCCCGCGTATGGCTGGATCGCCACCGGTCCCGTGCATCCCTTTGGGGGTCAGATCAAGTTCGATCGGAGTTACGCGGCGTGGCCGACTGAATGGGATTACGACACCGACGAACAACCCGACCTGCCTGATGCCATCATCTGGCAACTGGCCGGTGAGAACGCGTTTGACGGCCGTCAGGACAACTGCCTGCTGGTCGCTCCCAACGATGGCGACCGCATGACGCTGACGCTGGACTGCGCCATCGTGGAACAGTTCAACGATTACACGCTGGATGTGCCTGATGACAAAATCGACGTCTGGCGTTGGACCGTGAAGAGTTATCTCAACGGCAGACTGATCACTCCCAGCACGCCGGTGAGTGACAACTCCGGAGTCTTCTTCGCCCCGCCACCGCTGACGAATCTCCGCATCGGCCTGTGTGCCTATCGCGGCGGCGGCTGGTCGGATTTCAAGGTCTGGCTCCACAATCCATCATGAGCGACCCCAACGCGTCACAGTGCCCCTTGCGTCCCGATGGCCGCTGCACCATCACGGGACTCGCTCCGCTGCTGTGCGGAGTCCACGCCGTCGAGGTCCTCGCCGCCACAACCGGCGGCGGAGACGTCGGATTATCGCTTTCCGATAAAGCGATAAAACCACCGTGCGTCCCCTGCCAGCACCACGATTCGTTCTTCGGTGCCGTGCTGTGACGCGGCCGTTGGCGTGCGCGCTCGAGGAGTCACGCCCGGACTCGGTCACGAGTGACATGCCGGCAGTGACTGTGCCAGGTACGTTCACGCGGTGCCGGTCACGTGACTTCGCAGCGACGACGCGCCGCAGCGGGGTCACGCGGAGCGTTCTTGCAGTTCCGGCAGCGAGACCTCCCAGCGCACCTTTTGACGGCGGCAGACTCGCTGGCGACAGGTGGCGTTGGTCGCGTCGGA
Organism: uncultured Planctomycetaceae bacterium; assembly: GCA_964386705.1. GTDB lineage: Bacteria > Planctomycetota > Planctomycetia > Planctomycetales > Planctomycetaceae > AM-0621. The sequence goes on along the minus strand of CAYLTY010000026.1, from coordinate 17,565 downwards.
ATACTGCGACCCGGTTCGCTTGGGTTGTCCGCACCCGCAGACGCAATCCAGATCCGTGACGGGCCCCCGCTCAGTGACCGCACGTGCGAGCACACGCCCCATCGTCAGCGGCACTCCGTTGCCGACCAGCCGGAACCGAGCGGCCTTCGTGAAGGCGCTCAAGTCGGGCACTGAGCTGAGCCCCATCAGTTGGCAGTGTCTGCGGAAGTGGGATTCGTCACCCTCGGACTTGCTGGCTAACACCGCCCTTGCGGTGGCGACCGCTCCCGTGACTCGCCGCGGACGGATGACGGTGTATCGTTCACGGTCGACAATCCGGGAACCGAACTGGATAGCCCTGATTCTCCGCTGCCTGCCACCGCATTCCGCATCGGTGATGTTGAGTCGTTGCACGTGATACCCGACGGCTATCAGATCCGGCACTCCAGGCACACATTCGGCGAGCCACCATTCCGGTTGCACCTCGTCAATCACGCGCAGCAGCTCGCGGAGTGTGACAACTCCGGCATGCGTTGAATCCGCCGAGAAGTCGACTTTGTGCTTAGGTGTTCGGCACGGGTCAGCACTCGACCACGTTTGGCACGGTGGCCCTGCAATGATGCCCTCATGCGAACCCAGCCGCCCGCGATAGCCTTGGATCGGTCGCCCCCATTGCAGGTCGCCTGCCGAGTCCACCACGTACCCTACTTCCTCAAAGGCACGGTCCAGCAAACCCAGCCCGGTATAGATCGACAGTACTCCGCCCGTGCCGGGCCCTTGCGTGAACGTACCTGGCACAGTCACGGCTGCCGCGTCACGTGTGACGGAGCTGCGGGCGTTGACCGTCGACGGATCACGTGCTCCCTCGATCGCCAGCGCCGCCGGCGGAGTCACACGCGGGACGTATTCCACGCCGTCAATCAGGACTACTGGCATGGCTTCAGAGTCCTAACAACGGCCTCCCACTCCGCGAAAGCCTCTTCAGCCGTCGCGAACTGTTTCGGGTCGTGATCTGCCCACGCGGTGCCGTCCCAATACAGCGTGTCGAGTCCAGGACGTCGCGGGCAGGCGATGAATGGCCTTCTCAGGTACCAGTATTCCGGTTTGCCTCGGATGGTGGACACGTACCGAGGGCAAAGCCGAATCGTCACCAGACTGTCCTCTGCCACCTGATACTCAATCGGCTTCATCATGCTTCGCGTCCTTTGCGGGCTTCTGTTCAAGACTGCTCGAGCGTCGCCACTTATGGCGGCGGAGCCAGGTAACACGGCTGGGATCCAGCCGCCGATTGTGGCGGCGCGAGATCCAGACCCAGCGACTTTGCGACCGCGTGGAACAGTTTCCAGCGTTCGGCTTCCGGCAGTTTGCTGAGCTTGCCCACCAACCGACGTTCCCGCCGGGCCAGCTTCTCACGCTCGCGGCGGTCGGTGCCCAGCCAGCGTTCGTCATGCGGCAGCTCCGGCGTGGGTCTGTTCGACCAGAGGAACTCCGTCCGAGGTCCGCCACGTGAATGGCCGGTGAACTCGACCAACCGCCAGTCCGCCAGCATGTCCCGATACAGTTCCGAGTCATACCCACTGATCAACACCGGAGACGGCAACCGCTTCGCGGCTTTCAACAGCCTCACGTGATCGGCGTCGGTCATATCGCATTTGTAAACCGAATCCTCATGCGTCCGAGTGCTGAGCACATACGGTGGGTCCAGGTAGAAGACAACCTGCTCTTTGTCGCGCTGGTCGACCGCCGCCATTTCCGGCGTCAGTGCTGCAGCTCTCCAAGCGCCTGCAGGATGAGACCAACCCACATGAGCCGCCAACGCTTCCAGCCACGTGATCGAATCACCTTCGATGGCCATCACGCCCGGCTCATTGGCTTGCCACCACGCGACAACGTCAGTGTCACGATCAATCGCAATCCGCACGCGGGGCGGTGCAATGAGTCTCAACAGGGCACACTGCCCAGCGAACGGCGACACCAGCACCTCACACGGAGGCACCTCGCGAGCAATCCGCTGCCAAACCCCCGACCCACCTTTCGAGCCCAGGTAGCCAGTCACATTGAGCCTCTAGAAGAGTGGAATCTGAAACTGTTGGGACTTAACGCGTTGAACGAACCGCTCAGCTTCTCGCCAGTCGTTTGCGTTCCGACCGTTGCGGCGGGCGTTGTACGACCATGCCATTGAGTCAGCGGTGTGCAGCAACTGGCGGATGAGTCCCGATTGCAACGCGGTGAACTTAAGCCCAAACCCATGTAGCAACAGGTCAGGCCGCTCCGACTTGATGGCCAGCAACACACGCTCAATGGCCCGTGGGTCCGTGTTCCGCTTGCACACGCTGCCAACTCCCACCCATTGACCATCAACCAATCGGTTGCCGTACTGCCGCACGTGGGTGACGTATTCCGTGGGCTCGTAACCTTGCAGCACGGGCATCAGGTAAACGTTGCAGCCGTGCCCCCGCAGTTCGTCATATCGCTGAATCGTCAGAGCTTGATGTTCCGGCACCGTGAGCCCCGTTCGGTTGAGCGTGAACGGCTCACACATCCAATCCTGACTCACCGCTGCTTGCAGCTCGCCAGACGACGCCCAGCGATTCACCTCACGGACATAGTCGGCTGTCGAACTCCGATAACCGCCGTGCGTGACAATCTCCGTGAACGCTCCGCTGTCCATGATCCACTGCCCCGCCTTCAATGCACTCTTTCGCGTTCGCAGTCGATTCACCGAGATGAACGACTTCGCGAAGTGCTTGGCATCCGCTGGCTGATGAAGTCCCACATAGAAACCGCCGATCACATCAATCCCCCACTCATCGCCAGACATTCGGGTCCACGCGCTGTGCAACGCGTGTGGCAATCACGGCCTGAGCCGCGTGAATCGCTCGCTGAAACTCCGGACGGTCGGACGGGTGTTTGTGCTCCAATGCCAGAAACCCATTCCACGCCGCCGCCAGATGGTCCAACACTTCGCGCTCACCAGCGTTCAATCGGACGTCTGCGAGTTGGTCACTCATGACGCGAGTGCCTCCGTGATGCGTGAGTCCGGCACGTAGAAGACGCACTGTTGGCCGGTGAACGGGATGGGCTTCTTGAAGAGCACGGGCTCGCGCGTCTGAATGGCCACGCGGCCCGGTCGCCAGTCTCCGAAGGCTCGTTCCTGATCTGACGGTGTCAGTGACTCCGTCGCGAACGTGCCGACGATCTCGACCGTTCCGAGAATGCAGCCGCGTGGGATGTCGCACCACGGGATGTCCCCGTGCAAAGCAATCAGGGCGGTGGCGATCATGTGCCCGTGTTCGGGTGGAATCTCTTCGATGCAGGTCCGCAGTCCCTTATCGGTCTGTGCCGCCTGAATGGCCACCCGCTCGCCGTTCTTGAAACCCATCGAACGCGGTCGAGTCTCAAACACTTTGCGAAACGGCGGCGGGCAGAACAACAAGCTGCCCCACGGTTGCCAAAGACTGATGGCCTTCATTGCTTCACCCAGGTGGAAAGGAAGTTGGCTAAGTTGGACAGAGCGGCGGCATCCGAATCGGAGCTGCGTAGCTCTTCGATGTGGTCAACCAGTTGGCGCAGCGGAAAGGACAAGTGCTTGTTGTCACGCGACCGGCCAAGCGCTTCAGCAGCACGCAACAACGTCCCGTCCAGAGAAATCATCATGCCGCCGCTGTCACACTCCTTCAGCGGGAATGTTGGTTCTGCGGACGTGGCGACAAAGTCCGCCACCTTGAACTGACCATCGTCCAGACGCACCCATCGACCCGTCATCAGTGCCCGCAGTATCGGACCGATCAAACTGACGCGGATGGGCTCCGTCAGCTCCTCTGCAGTCAGACCCAATTCAGCACAGCCGCAGTATCGCTTAGCCGTCGCCTTGATGGCTGCGATGGTTGCGCCGGCTTCCTGCAGCAGGACACCAGCGACGCTTTGCACGTCCTCGGCCAACGCACAGACCAGATGCTCAGAACCGACAGCGACATGACCCCACTCGCGGGCAATCGCTTCGGCACGTTCAAGCGCCGTCTTGAGCCGTGGTGTGCGGGGCAGTCGGCCCATCGTCACCATCGGTGGCCCAGGCTGAATCACAGCCCGCAGCTTCGACTCAATGTTCGGGGCAAGTTCGCCCAGCACAAACGCTCCAACGCAGTCACGCACCATGCAGATCGCGATCATCACACTTTCTGTGCAGAGATACTCGTGATCGAACTGGCGAGCTACTTGATGAGCCACAACCAGAATGCGGTTCGTGCGGTCGGTGCGGGGTAAGGGTTTGATGTCCGTCATCAGGTTCCTTTCATCGCTCGAATGGCTGCGAGCTGCGTTGCTCGCGAAGCCTCAGTGCTGGCCGCGACGGTTTCCGTGAGGTCTGAGCCACGCGGCAGCGGCTCAGGCTGTTCGATGCGTCGCAGGATCAGCTTTGCCCAGGCGTCGTCCGCTTCGTCTGTCCGGCCTGTCTTCCAGTCGTTCTGAATCAGCTTCTGACGCAGCACGCGGGGCGGACTCTCGATGTTCAGGAAACCCTTGGGCGGGTTGATCACGTAGAAGGCAGCGGCCAAGAACCGCCGGAATCCGTCCCGAGTGTCCTGCTGCCAGCCAGCGGCCACAGCTTCAGACCACGCCTGCTGCATCCATGCTGCGTCGCAGTTCTTGACCGCTTGCCGGAGCAACTGCGGTTGAGCGACTGCCTGCTGCCAAAACAAATCTTTCCCTTCCCCGTCTGGCTTCGCTGGCGAAGCCGCTTCATTCGAGGAAGGTAAATGACGTTCCTTCGTTAAATGACATTCAAGGGGTGAAGTGGACTTCACCGGGGGGGTGAACTCTGTGCGCGCCGAGTTCACCGGGGGGGTGAACTGAGTTCGGGGGGAGGGTGAACTCTGTGCGCGCCGCGTTACGGTGCGTTGCGACAATCTTGGAGGCCGTTTCCACACGCACATCGGGGCACTGACGGTGAGTTTCCCCACCTCTTGCCACACGATGCGGATGCGGTTCGATTCCTGCCGACCGCTGCCCCGTTCAAAGCGTTGATCTTCTTCCAGCAGACCGGCGGCGATTAACTCGGCCTTGGCCTTCTGAATCCAACGCTCCGAACAACCACACGCCGCCGCGAGCCAGCCCACGCTAGGCCACGCCCAGGCGTCTTTGTGACTCTTGGCCATCACCGCCGCTTCTTTCTCGCCCAGGCAATCGCAGATTGCTCTGAGCAACACTTTCTTCGTGCCCCTCAGCGGGATGCCGTGGATGAGCGCCACCCGCGTGGCCCGCTTCCACTTCACCCAACTGACTCCGTTGTCTCTATGAGCCGCCATGCTCGTGATCCGTCCTTTGTGACCTTCGCGGCCTTCTGTTTCAGACAATCAACAACTTTTGAACATCGGCAGTGCCGATAAAAAAACGGACCTACGTGGCGTGTGATGACGCTGACGCCACGGTCGGGAACTCGCGGTGCAAGGTGCCATCAAGCAAGGCACCGGCATCTTTCTTTCCGACGCGGTGATAGATCGCGCTGAGGTGTTCAGGATCGCACGGCCACCACCAACCGGCATGCTCTTCGTGGTCCGTCAGATCGGGCAGCGTGTGTCGGTCGACGGCATTGGTTCCGCTGGCATTCATCCACAGCGGCGGTGTGTCGGCTTCCCACGGACTCCATTCACCCCACTGCTTAAAGAAGAACGGGACACCACCGTCCTCGCATTGATCGCGCAGAGCACGCACCCAATCCGGGTTCATCGGCCTAGCCTTGTGGCCGGATTCACCGCCACAAATGATCCAATCGAGTCGCAGGCAGTCGGCACAGTCGATACCGGACCTGATGCCGTGACGGCATTCGTTCGGTCCGCCGCCGTTCTGCCACTCGGGGCCCGTGGTGTGTCGCGTCCACTTGCCCAGGTCGATCGGTCCCAACAAAGGCTCAACCGATAAGAACAGCACAGGCGAAAGGTCGCGGCACGTCAGCAACGCGGGGATCTGTTTGTCAGCGTGCTCCTGCAGGCTCACTGACGTGCCCAGCCAGACGTTCGGGCGATGGCCATCATCGTACTGAGCGAAGTTCGATGATGGTTGGCGGCGATCTTCTTCGAATCGCGGCCACATGCTCAAAATATTCTCAGGTCGCTTGGTCAGCAGCAGCCAGTCGATGTACGGCGTCGCGTCGATCAGTTTGAAGAGTGCTTGTCGACCTTCATCGAGCGTGTCCCAGCAGCCATCATGGCCGCTCAGCGGGCCGTCCCAATCCTCAAACACATCAGCGAGCGACGAACAGAAAACGCGGGCTCGATACGGACCAATGTTGCCGGTTCCATCACACACGCGACAGCGGCTATCGGTGGGTTTGAGGCTCTTGCCGTGACAGTGCCAACACACTCCGGTTGCAGCCCACTCATTCCACTTGAGCGGCTTTCGCCAGTTGGCCACGCTGGTGACGACGCGAGTGCCTTGCGGTCCCCAATTGGCCACGTGACGGCGAGTGTCAAAGTCCGCTTCCGCGTAGCAGTGCTTGCAGCCTTCATGGACTTTGGTGCAACCGATCCAACCGTTGAACGTGTGATGCGTCCATTCAATCTTCGATGTCTCAGCCATTTGTTGCCTTCGCTTTCGGTTCGTACTCGCCGCATTCCATCAATCGATCGCATTCATCCCACAGACGTTGAAGCTGTTCACTGCGTCTCAAGTCCGCCTTCAATCGCCGGGAGAACCCGGCCCAGTCTGTCGGCATGGGCTTCGCGTTTTCCCGTTCACCTTTGGCGATTAACGCGTCTGCCTGATCGTGCATCGCGTCGATGCGAAGGCTCGTCAGATCGCGCTCAAGCTGTGCGCGTCGAAACATCCACGCGGCGCTTTTCAGGATCAGCGCCAGCAGCTCCTCTTTCGTGGCATCTTCCAGCGGCGTGGGCTTCATGGTGATTTCACCCGGCCCAGGCGTGCGCGGTAGGCCACTTGCAGGCTGAGCGTCAGCGCGTGGATGGCACCGCAGGCAATCTGGCTGTCGAGCTTGAAACCGCTCCAGTCACGGCACGGCCACAACGTCGATGCGGTCTGCAGCTCGTCAATCAGCTTCATCTCGTGCATCCAGAGCGTCGACTGGATCGTCTCCAGCGTATTCGCCTGCAACGCATCCTTCGCCAGCAGCGCGCCGTTCAGGCCGTCCACTTCCAACTGTTCCACAATCGAACCTTGAGACGGGATTTGCGACATACGGTGCCTCCTTGATTACGAACCCACAGCACAACCGCCGCCCATTGCGGCCAAGATCAACCACCAGCGACTTCGACCCGTCGCGGTACTCACGCAGCACTACGAACTCACCGCTCAGCGTGCCCGATGGCAGATCCAGCACGGCTTGCATGGTTCTCACCACGCCACCCCCAACACGGACTCAATCGCCGCCAGAAAGTCGCTCGCCGCAGCCTTGAAGCGATTGCGGACCTTGTCCGAGCAATCATCCAGCACCTCACCATCGCGAGCGGCCAGCAGGCGGTTGATGCGTTCCAACGCGATGCTGCAACGTCCCACGGTGGAATCTGGGTCCATCTGGACCGGCTCAGCACCCGGCGGGCGGTCGATGGTGATGTCATCGTCTTCGTTGTCATCGCGTCGCCCAGGGGCCGCCGCCGGTTGTGGCGTCGCTGCAGGAGCGATCGCGGCCTGAGTCTTCTGCACTGTAGGGCGGACAATCCTGTCCGCCGTCTGGTTGGTCGCGGCGGAAGTTCCGGTACGTACCGGAACTTTATCGTTCCCGGTCGACTCCCCGAATGGATCGTCAGCAGGTGACTCGGTCAGGTCTTCACCGTGTTGCAACCGTCGCCACGCCTTCATCTCGGCCACGGTCGCGGAGTTCTCTTGAGCCCACCCCAGGCACTCGGCTGAGTCTTGCCACGCGATGGCAACCTTGAAGTGAGACCACGTCAGAAGCGGGTACTCATCTCGCACGTCGGAGAAGGTTTCCCAGACTCGACGCCGTTCGTAGATGTAGTCTTCCTTCACATCGAGCAACGCCGCGAAGTCCGCATCAGTGCGACCGCGAGCGTACATCCTGTGCCAGTCCGAAGCACATTCCCCCAGCATCCAAGCAGATTTGGAAATGACGCTCCGGGCGTACTGGATCAAACGATCTTCAGCGACCGCTGACGGTTCGTGTTTCTTGGCCATCCGTTGCCCTTTCGATGACTGATGACTCACGCGAAGGCGCGGAGCCGCGAAGGTCCGATCTCCGCGACTACGCGGCTTCGCGTGAAACCCTTTCGGCTCAACCCGCCTTCCGACGCGTACGGACCGGCAACGCTTCAGCGACGGACTTTTGGGGAGCCTTTGCCAGCTCATCCTTCAGCCGTTTGACATGTTGTGCGGCTTGGCCCTTTTTTCGCTTGAGGGCTCGCCGTGTCGCACGGTTCAACCCCGCTTCCTTCGAGTCCGGTGCAACGCCCTTCGGACAGGAGAACTTCAGCTCTCGCGGTTCGCGTTTGCCGCGCGGTGATGCGTGCACTTCGTGTGGAATCGCTCCGTCTTGCATGATCAACTTCCGTGATGAAGAGAAAAGAAACCCGAGGGCACCGGCTGAGTGATGCCCCGGTAGTGGTGTCTGCCTAGCGCGTGGCGTTTCGCAGCAGGTCTAACGCGGTTCCCGCGTACGAACCGAACGCGGCATCAATGAGGTTCTGAGCACACTGCTTGCCGTAACCGTCCAGCGAGCAACCGTCACCCTCGACCAGCCACGACTGCAACGCCCGAAGCGTTGCACGCCCCTTCTCTGATCGCTGCAACCGCTCAATCGAATGCGACAACGTGGCTTCGACCGCTGACGGTTCTTTGGTTCGCTGGTTCATGGTGTCCCTTCAGTTTGGGTTTGGAGCTTCGCTCAGCACCTGCTGACGGAGTTTGTTGGCACGCCGGGCTTGGTTCGTCTCAAACACGCTGGCTTGCGGTTGAATCGGTAGTTGCTGGATCGGCAGGCACACGCCGCCCGTGGTCAGTTGCACTTGCCCCGTGCGAACCAACGCCGTCAGGAACAGCTCCGGCACTCCCGCCGCTAAAGCGATCGCGGCGGCTTGGCCTTCCACGACGATCCGGCTACGGACCACGTCTAACCGACCCGCACGGGCGACGTACTTCGCGAGCAGCTCTAGCCAACGCACCTGCACTTCGGCGGTGACGTCCAGTTCCTCCGCTGGCATGACTTTCAAATCCACGTAGTAACGGCTGAGCAACGCTCGCCGCTGCCCCGGCACATACTTCCGGTCTGGTTGGTTGGTGAACGTGACCATGGCGCAGTTTCTCCCTTACGCGTCGTTGAGAACGATCGACCTCCGTGAAGCACTCTCAGCCCGGCTGGCGGATGGCCCCGCCGATCGGCTTGCCGTTGACGACTTGCAGCAGGTTGGCACCCTCAAGATGCACATACACCCGGTTGATCATCTTGGTGTCGACGTGGCCCATCGCCTTGGCCACTACCAGACTGTCATTGCCTTCCATCAGCAGGCGGGTCGCGAACCCGTGCCGGAACTGGTACTGCGTGAACTTGCGACCGAGTTCCTGACTGCGATTACGAAAGCGGTTGTTGACGGACGCATTCGTCCAAGGCATTCCCTTAGAGTTCCGCAGCAGCGGCCCTTGCGGGTACATCAACACCAGCCGCTGCACGATGGCCAACGCCACGCCACTCAGCCACACGCGCCGCTCGCGTTTCTTGCCCTTGGACTCTTCCTTGGGAAACACGATGCAGCGTTCATCCAGACGCACGTGGCGAGCTTCCACGCGGTACAGCTCGAAAGGTCGTCCGCCGGTCTCCCACGCCATCGTCAGCAGATCACGGAACGGCACGTCGTGCACGGTGGCCATGATCAGTTTGTAGTCATCCTCGTTGATCCACTCTTCGCGGCTGTTGGGTTCAGGTTTCTTCAGCCGCCGGATCGGACTGACTTCCAGCAGCTCTTCATCGACCGCCCAATTGAAAACCCGCTTGATGTCGCGGATCGTGATGCTACGCGTGGTCGGTCCCCAGGTGTCGTGCGAGTTGACCCACGTCCGCACCGTGGTGGCGTCCAGCTCGTTGGTCCGCAGCTCTTGAAAGGTGCGTGGGTCCTCGTCGCTGATCTTCGCCCGCAGCCAGTTGCGCAGCAGGCGAGCCCGCTCGGTGGACGTCCCCGGAGTGTTGTTGGCCTTGTCCCATTTCAGGAACGCTTCGGTCAGTTCCGCGACAGACAGACTAGCAGTCTGTCTGCCGACCGTTGCAAGGACTGCCTCCATCTTCGTGACAAGCTGATACAGGTCGACCGGTGCCTGACCAGCATGGCCAGCGAGCAGAGAACCTCCACGGCCACCGATCGGGTCAGGCACTGGCACCAGCCGTTGCGGGTCAGGTCCGCAGTCCGGAACGATCACCTGTGTGGTCGGTGGCGTCGATTCAGCATCGTCTCCAAAGGCATTGGCGGGAGCGATCATCAGCAGGACTCCAAGTATTGCTAACCAGCGCATCGTGTACTCCGTTGGTGTGGCCCTAGCTGTCTCCGTTGTGACAGCTCGAAATTGGTTTAGGTCATGTTTTGACCAGTGGCTGAGCGGCAGGCCTCCGTTCTTGCCACAACTGACCGGGCAGTCAGATTCTGCGTTCAGCTTGGACGGCGGTGTCCACTATCTGTGCGCCTATCTGTTCCACGCTCATCAATGCCGTCGTGGTACCGCTTGAGCTGTTCGCGGTGCTTCGCAAACGCGGAATCGCGTTCGTGCCGTGTCAGCAGGTACCGACTCGGTCGAGTAAAGAACGCAGATTCGGTCTCACCACACTCATCCGGCTGGCGACTGTGCGACATGGTTCGCTCCGTGAGAGAAGGCGGCGGCGTGCCCTTGCTTTGTGCCCGGCGAAGTTCCGGTACGTACCGGAACTTTCACAAGGCACAGCCCGAAGGAGACACGCCGCCGCGACGCATAAGACCCCTTCAGACGGGGTCGTTGTTTTCACCCTGAGACACGTCGCGGAACGTGCCTCAGGGTTCGCTGTCGGCCATCGAGTGCCAGGCAGGGAAGGTCAGCACTCAATAACCCACAGCCGCCCGGAGGAGGCCGGGTAGTAACAGCTCCGGATGAACCTGAGCCCCAATGACAGACGGGCCACTGTTGCCATCGGAAAGCACATCCGGAGCGATGTATTCTTGTTACGTTTAGAGCAACCAGCAGCCGATGAATTCACTGTGCGTTTCACACGTGACAGGGAGTTCATGAGCATGCGACGAAATATGGATTTGATTCGCCAGATCGTGCTGGCCATCGAAGATGCTGTTGAGCCCGTCACGAGCAGCAAGCTGCAAATCGACGGGTTCACCGCAAAGGAAATTGCCTACCACTGCGAGCTGATCACTGAGGCCGGTTTGGTCGACTTCATCGACACCACCCACTACGGCAGTGAGGGCAGCGAGTTCCACATCCGCAGGTTGACCAAGACCGGTCACGATCTCGCTGATGCCTGCCGTTCCGAAAGCATCTGGCGAAAGCTGATATCCGACGTGAGCCAGAAAGCTGGTGGGCTGACGTTGGATGTGCTCTTGGCCTACGCCAAGTCCGAAGCCATGAAGCGGCTCGGTCTTGACCCCTAGAATGTTGACCTTCAGCAGTAAGTCCCGCTGGCCGCGAGCCGTCGAATCCAGACCGATGGCCGTCACGTTCTCGACCAGCTCACCCGTCTCGCAGACGACAATCCGCAAGTCCCCAAACCGATCCGCTTGAAGAGCCAGATTCACGATTCCTCCCCATCAAAATGTGACTCGTTCCCCTCAATGAACCGCTCAATTTCAGCCAGCGCGTGTGACGCCTGATGCACAGTGCCAACCGCCACAAGGAGCTGAGCGCCGCAGGTCGTGTTTCGGTATGGGAGAGGCGAGTTACCTACCTTAGTACGAGAACCCCTTCAGAGTTCTCGCAGCCTCGGCGCGTCCAAGCAGATCGTTGCACGCACTCAGGTAGTCCCGATGCGGTTTGGTCAGTAACCCAGGTGGGTGAAACAGCACCTCTGAGAACGCCATTAGCAACGTGCAAAATCGCCAAGAGGACTTCCGATCCGACTTGGTATGGTCAACGTATTTGTAGCCTCGAAGCGTCGACATGATGCGTACGTTTTTGAGCATTTTTTTTATGGTCCCATTGCGACCCAGAACGAAGCCTTGTCGACGTGCTTCAAGGAAGTGCTCAATTGGCTCGTGATAGAATACTGCTGATTGAGTGAACTCAAACGTGCTGATTCCAGCGGCCTTCAACTGAGCCAACCCACGCCGATCGTTGTTAGGGTCGGCGGCTACCGAAGCGAGCTTGTATGTCTGAGCGTCACGCAGAAGTTGCTCAACAGCGAAGGACGTAAATCCAATTCGTTCCTTCCACCAGTCCATCAGAACGACATAGTGCAGATCTGATTCGATTGGCCTAAACACCAACGTGCGACAGCCGAACGTATTCCCGTTGGTATAAAAAGAACCGTGGCAAACGCGGCCTTCAAGGTTCGGAAGCTTCAAGATGCCACCTTCGCAGCTAAATCAATCCCGGCAATGTGTTTGAGCACATCGATTGAATGGCCGGAAACACTGCAGAGGCGGCGTAGTTCGGAATGGCAATTTATGAAGCCTTCCGGATGGTCGGCTTGATCAATCACTGCTGTAAACTCACGCAACAGGCTCTTCAGCGCGTCACGTTGCGTAGCGAACGGGTTTGAAATATCAGGCTCTTTCAGCCGACGTTCGATTCTCGTCTCGCAGTCCGCGAGGGAGTCAGTTTTGTCCGGGACAAAGACCAGTGGTAGCGACTCTTGATTGTCCAGCCCTAAACGATGCTGGATCGCGCCAACAACCAGATTCAGCATGCTGATCTGCCCCCCAAGCAGGTCAACGCATTCCTTCACTTTGTCCAGCTCACTGATCTCTTCAGTTGCCGGAAAATCTATCTCGCTGTGAGAGAGTGGCAGCATTGATGCGCACCACCAAACGCCCGCCGATTGCTCAGGATGAAACGTATGAACCAGCGATTTTGGCGTGAACTCATCAGCCTGCATGACGTCGGACATCATCGCTCCCAAGAAACGACTCAGCCCCATCACCGAACGCGCTGCCATGCGTGAGTTCGATGCGGGGCTGAGTTGTGTAGGAGCTGGCTATTGAGTGAGGCGGTTGAACCGCGTGTCTTATGAGGGCCGGACATTGGCCAATCGTCATTCGAACGTCAACAGAAATCTTGTCCGCCGCTCTCAATAACCAGCGTGAAGTCACGCATGGCGGGCGGAACATTAGCTTTTAGCAAAAGAACGTCAACGCATTCTTTTGCCAAACACTACTAATGATTGGAAATCAGGAACGAGACCTCAATTCCAATCGCAGCAGCAAGCCGCTCGATGGTCTCGACAGAAATGTTTGTCTTGCCGTTAAGCATTAGGCACACCGTTGGTGGGGCCAGATCCATGCGCCTTGCAAGTTCGCTCTGAGTGATGCCGCGTATGTTCATCGCATCCCTAAGTTCGTTAACCAGCTTTTCGGTCAGCGATTTGGCTTCCGGTAGTGTCTTCATGCGTCGCATGTTATTCGCCTCTTCCTAGTTCACAAACTGCGTCTTCAACGAGCTGTTCCATCGCCTCAACACGCGCGGCTTGTTCCGCCATCCACATCTCGCTGGGCTTGTTGCCGACAATGGCCTGAAGCAACGCCATCGTTAGTCGGAGCTGCTCAACAGCAGCGCGGGCCGTGACTTCTTCGTAGGTCATGTCACTGGGTCTCCGTTGTCATGCCGGGCAGAAGTGGCAGTTGGCCATAGTTCAAGCGGATTCCAGAGCCTGCCTTCTCAAGCCAGGGCTGGTTCCAGATGAACTCAGCCACGGCGAGCGGACTACCTTCTTCCAACAACATTTCGTAGATGCGTCCGCGACTGACTCCGTGGACATAGCCACCGCCAAAACCGCGTGACGTGTAACCGGCACCACGGATGCGAAACCAATTCAAGACTTTCACGACAGCGTTGACCGCTTCAGCCCCAGGTACGCCGGTTGATTCAGCGGCTTCTCGGATCATCGCAGCATTCAAATGCTCGACGGTCAGCACTGGGTCCAACGTGAATGGCGTCTCATCAATGTCTCTGCGATGGTCCACTTGCGTGTCCCACGCAGAACCAGTCCAGCCGGCCATCTTTTCGTCAATCGTGTGTCCGCTCTCTTCTAGGTCTGGTTCGATTTCCACAGAAGGTTTGTGCGGCCACTCTGGGATCGTGACGCCGACGACTGCGGTGCCTTCACGGTGAGCCCAATCATCGAAGCAAAGCCGGTCGCCGATGCGGGGTAAGAATCCGTATTTGGCAGTTCGCGAAGCCGTCGCCTGACCGTCAACCGCGAAGATGGAAAACCAGACATCCACTTCGATCGACTGCACCTGAGGCGCAACATTCTTGGCACTAGTGTTAGCCATGCCTTTGTTCTCCGTACTGAGGCGTGTTGGATGGCCGCTGAGCTGCGAACTCAGCGGCCATCACTCTCTTCAACAGAAACTTCATCCGTGCCCGCAGGCGCAACGTCGGCACCACTGGCAACTGGCTCGAACGTGTAGTCAAAGCCCCACTCAGTGGTCGGCTTCTTCAACTCGACGCACACGTCATCTGGGTCGCAGCTATTCATCGCGTTCCCCTCACGAAAGGATTCCCATGTCTGGATCACGATCAGCCCGCGTCTTGAAGAGGTTCTTGACCGAGCTTTGGAATCTGGCCGCGATCGTGACCATCGTTTGCAGCAGCTCGCTGGCTCTCGATGTGACCTGCGATCGACTCGGCATTGATGGGCACTGGCTTCCCGTTCGCTTTCAGAAAAGCCGTGGCGAACTTGGTCAGAGCGTTGGCAATCCACGCGGCAGCGATGCCAACCAGAACGCCGTCACCAATGGTCAGGTTGATGGCGATGCTCACCGGCAAAATGTTGGTGTCACCGCGACGTTCGACGTGGGTCACTGAGCGATCTTCAACCAAGATCTCGTCCGGGGCGTGGTGTTGCAGGTACGACACCATCGCCGGGCTGAGCCCGGTAACTTCAAACAGCACCGTCTGAGGCATGGGAGATCTCCGAATCCGTGAAGGCGGAACGGCTGGCCAATCACTCCCACCTGCCGGAAAGACAGGTAAAGCACGCCCGAAGGGATTCGAACCCCTGACCGACGGATTAGAAATCCGTTGCTCTATCCAGCTGAGCTACGGGCGCGTGGAGCGATTTGGCACAAGCCGCCGCATTATTCGGCTGGCGAGTTTCAATCGCAAGCCGAAGACTGCCTTTGCTGGGCCATCAACCCTAGACACGCCGGGTTCCTGTGGGTTCTGCCGTGCGTGAGCGGTTACCACGCTTCAAGAAAACAACGGTCGCTGATGCGTTGACCGGTGATGGTTGATCGGCCTCTGAATGTGCTACAACTCGCGCGAATGCTCGTTACCCATCAGAAAGGACCTATCCATGAGCACTATTTCTGGAGTGCGCGCTCGTCAGATTCTTGATAGCCGCGGCAACCCCACTGTCGAAGTCGATATCACCGTTGATGATGGCCAGATCGGCCGCGCCGCAGTTCCAAGCGGTGCCAGCACCGGTAAGCACGAAGCCTGCGAACTGCGTGACGGCAAGAAGAAGGACTACTACCTGGGCAAGGGCGTCCAGCAGGCCGTCCAGAACGTCAACGAAGAAATCGCTCCCCGTCTGATCGATCTGGACGTCTTTGATCAGGCCGCCATCGACCAGACCATGCTGGAACTCGACGGCACCGAAAACAAATCGCGTCTCGGCGCGAACGCAATTCTGGCTTGCTCGCTCGCGGCAGCTCACGCGGCGGCTCAAGTCAGTCTGCTGCCTTTGTTCCGTTATCTGGGCGGCGTCGGCGCGAATCGCTTGCCAGCTCCGATGATGAACATCATCAACGGCGGTGCTCACGCCAATAACGGCATCGACCTGCAAGAGTTCATGGTCATGCCGCTGGGCTTCGATTCGTTCAGCGATTCGCTGCGTTGCGGCGTCGAGATCTTCCACAACCTGAAGAAGATTCTGCACGACAAGCACTGGAACACTGCCGTCGGCGATGAAGGTGGCTTTGCTCCTTCCGAACTGAAAAGCAGCGAAGACGCCCTCAAGGTCATTCTCGAAGCCATCGAGAAGGCGGGTTACGAGCCAGGCAAGCATGTGAAGCTGGCCCTGGACTGTGCGTCGACCGAGTTCTACGACGAGAGCAAGAAGATCTATAAGTTCGAAGGCAAGGAAGTGAGCCCGTCGGGCATGGTCGAAATCCTCGCCGGCTGGGTCAGCAAGTACCCGATCTGCTCGATCGAAGACGGTTGTGCCGAAGATGACTGGACCGGTTGGAAGCAACTGACCGACGCCGTCGGCTCCAAGTGCCAACTGGTCGGCGACGACCTGTTCGTGACGAACCCCAAGCGCCTGCAGAAGGGCATCGACGACGGCGTGGCCAACAGTATTCTCGTGAAGGTCAACCAGATCGGCACGCTCACCGAGACCATTCAAGCTGTGCAGCTCGCTCAGCGAAATGGTTACACGGCCGTGATGAGCCACCGTTCCGGTGAAACCGAAGATACCACCATTGCCGACCTTGCGGTTGCGCTGGGCACCGGCCAGATCAAGACCGGTTCCGCCAGCCGTACCGATCGTATCTGCAAGTACAACCAGCTTCTCCGCATCGAAGAGATTCTGGGCGAGTCCGCTTGTTTCGGTGGGACGATCTAGTCGATCTCAGCAGTAAACCATTGAGTTTGCTGCACTCATTCTGTTGTTTGACGAGCAGCCCGGTTGAGTCTTCAACCGGGTTGCTGCGTTTTCAGACCATTCAAGTTTCCAGCGCAGCAAGACCTCGGATGAACTCTCGGTTCGAGGCTCGACGATCGTGCCTGGCACCTCTGGATCCACTGCGAAGAAACGCCGCCCGTCAGCGGAGACGCCTCCAGCGCGCCCGTTGACGATGGAATGGATCTCGTCGTTGCTGTTCTGGTCGCAACTCTTGCTGGCCGTCGCTTTGTACGCGGCGGTTTCGCTGGCGCCGAAGCTGCTGGTGTACGTCGACCTCCAGAACGACTTCGTGAAGACACAGTCGCAGCTGGTGTATCTCGAGCAGCAAGTCGACGAACTCAAGAAGGTCGTTGAAACACTCGAACGCGACCCGCGGATGATTCAGGAACTGGCACGCATCGATCTCGATGCGGCCCGGCCTGGTGAAGAACGCATTGCGTTGTCGCCCGACTTGAAGGTGCAGAGCCGGATTACTCAGCAACGCGTGCACGCGCCCGAAGTCACTCGCGCCTGGTACATGCCACTGCTCACGACGTTTGCTCAGAACCATCAACTGCGCACCAGTTGCTTGTGCGTGGCTGCGGCGCTCGTGCTGATCTCATTTACGTTCTTCCAGCCGAGCGACCTCGGGGCTGAGGGCGGTCATAGCACTCTCGGGGCGCTGGCGATGCGCTACCGTCGTCGTTCCTCTGCGCCACGAAATCGAGATGCGGCGTAGTCGAGGACCGCTCGTCACGATCCGTCTGTTGATCCGCACGTAATACGCTTCGCAGAAAATAACCGCGCGAAGCTGAAACGCAGTTCGGGAGGGC